>NZ_JAELTX010000232.1 GCF_016429065.1 Pedobacter sp. ASV17 | reverse complement strand
CAATCGGACGAGTCTTGAAAAATAACTTGATTCAATATCCTGATGATTCCGTTCAATGGGAAAGCACAACCAAAAACCAACAGCGATAAACTCGTTTATAGTTCAGAGCAAAAAATATTAACCACCAGCGGGTTCATCTCTCCGAAACTGACTGACCATCCCAAAGCAGCCGATGCCTGAACTGATTCCAAACTAGCCGGTGCTGACCCAACCACCGGGCCGCGTCACGGTGGATAAAAATAGACACACAGCGGACAATTACACTGGGGCGGCTAAAATGGCGGGCTGGTCGGAGAAAAAGTCACGGATCTGAAACCATGCAGAAACAGTGTTCCTTCTTCCATAATGCTGTTGACCAGGAACCGACGATCACTAACCAGAACAATGGCTGTTCAATAGACTATCCATTCTATTTTCTTCTGTCCTTTTACTGGGACATGCAGAATATCATTACGTACTCATGGCTACAGCATTGTCATATTCTATGTCACGCCTAGCTCATCCACTCATTTTTTTTTAACGCTGGCCTCATCCTGGCCAAGAAGAGAGGCGCAGCTCGTCTCGAGTCTGCAACGTAAGCGCAGCTCCCAGCCAACCGTGGCAGTGACGTACCCTTTTTGGACCCTGAGGTTAAGACGAGGTTGGTCAAGTTGCGAGCTGCTACACTGCATAATGCCATTGTAACTCGTCTCGTATCAAGCATATCCAATCGAGACGCAGTTAAGCGCCGTTGTCTGTACGGAGTAAGAAATCTAGTAATAATATGTAGCGTCTCAAGAGGGCTGTGTAGTTTGATGCTGTCGCCTTCATCCACCCATCCATCCATCTCAGACATGCCATCTTTCGCCTCTATCAGGAACAACTCCACTGTTTTCTTTCTTTAACCCATTCATCTAACCTCGTATGTTCCCCCCCTGTGTGTCTTTTTTTCCCCGTCTTTTTGTACTTTTCTACTTCATTTTCTCACTTTGACTATATTCCTTTCCCTTCTTTCGTTTGTGTATAATTGTCCTTCTTTCAGTTTCCCGAGTTAACTTCATCTGCCAACCATCCATC
>NZ_JAELTX010000231.1 GCF_016429065.1 Pedobacter sp. ASV17 | reverse complement strand
GTGGTGGACAGGCGGTGAATACTGGAAGTACCAATTCTAACAGAGGTATAGATTTGAACCAAGATGACATTGAATCTGTAACCATATTAAAAGGACCAGCGGCAGCGGTGTTATATGGTTCTAGGGCGGTTGCTGGTGCTGTCATCGTGACAACAAAAAAGGGAGCTAAAAATCAATCTGGAAAAGTCGAAATCAGTACAAATTATAATACTTTTGAGGTTAACAGGTTGCCAGACTATCAAAATGCCTACTCTCAAGGGGTAAATGGCCTTTACGATTCTTTTTCGCAAATGTCTTGGGGAACAAAAGTTACTGGACAAACGGTAACCAATTACTTAGGTAACCAAGAAACGCTAACTGCATACGAAGATAACGTTAGGGACATCTTCAAAAGAGGATATAGCCTTCAGAACAATGTTAATTTCTCTGGCGGTACTGATAAAACTACTTATTATTTAAACTACGGAAATTTTAAAGAGGACGGTTATATCACTAATAACACGTTAACAAAGAATAACCTGACTTTTAATGCAACCACCGAATTAAATAAAAAGTTGACCATATCAGCTTCAGTGCAGTATATCAATAACAGTTCTGTCGGAACACCTGTAGGTAATGCTAGATCAAATCCTTTGTTTGATGGGATGACTTTGCCTAGAACCTATAATTTGGCAAATTATCCCTTTGAAACCGCTGCAGGGCTTAATAATATACCAACCAGTCGTATAAATAATCCAGCTTATACCTATTATAATATTTTGGGTACGGATAATCCATTATGGTCTATCAAATATGTTTTGTTTAAACAAAAAATTGACCGTGTAATTGGTAATGCGGGGTTAGATTATAAGATTTTAGATTGGTTGAGCGTCAATTATAAAATAGGTATAGATCAGTATACTAACGTGTCTAAAACAATCAATGAAAAAACGGCCAACAATAACCAGTCGGCTAGTAGGGTAGGATCAATTATAGACAATACGACCAATAGACGTGAGGTGAGTTCTTATTTCAATTTAGTTGCTAATAAAAAAATCTCGGATGATTTTGGAGTTAGATTCCTTCTTGGGAATGAGATCAACTA
>NZ_JAELTX010000230.1 GCF_016429065.1 Pedobacter sp. ASV17 | reverse complement strand
GCTTCAATGGCGCCAAGTAGCAGTGGAGGTGGCGATGGCATGTCGGGAATGAGCGGCGGCGGTAGTAGCGCAAGTGCTGCGCCTGCGCCAGCAAAGGTTGAAAGTACACCTGTGCTGTTGCGAGAAGGACAATATGTGAGTGCTGGAGAAGCTTTGTTCACTATTTATAAAAGTAACCAGTTACTAGCCGAATTTATGTTGAAGCCAGATTTGGCATCTTTTGTAGCCAAAGGGACCAAGCTTGCTTTCTTTAAAACGGTAGATAGGGCGGGTACTTTTCAAACGGCTGCTATTGGCATGATCCAACCTACCATTAAAGCGGGTGAGAACTTCACTTTGGCTAGGGTTTATCTTAATGAGCAAGGTTTTAAGGCAGGCGAAATATTGACGGCCAAAATTCCCGTATTGGTACCGCGTAGTTATTGGCTGCCAGAATCGGCGGTGCTAACCATGGGCAACAAAAGTATCGTGTTTAAAAAAGAGGGTGCTGTAATGGTGGCCCAAGATGTTCAAACTGGATTGCGGATGAATGGCATGGTACAGGTTAAAAGTGAGGTGGCTGATTGGCAGTTGGCTAAAAATGCTGCTTATTTAGTGGATAGTGAAAGTTTTGTGAAATCAAAATAATAGCGTGATGAAAATTACAATAAACTTATTGATAGCCCTGTTGATGTCGTGGGTGTTACTGGGCTGTAAGGGCAGTGGTAACGAAACGGAGAAAGGGCATGAGGCGCATGCGAAAGGTGGAGCTAAAGCGGCCGAAAAGCCAGCTCAAACTTTTACTTGCCCAATGCACCCCCAAATTATTAAGCACGAAATGGGCACTTGTCCTATTTGTGGAATGGATTTGGTGCCATTTGAAAAGAATAGTAACGATAAAAGTGTGAAAGTAGATGCTCAAAGGCAATTGCTGGCTAATATCGGCACTTTGAAGTTGGGCGATGCTGGACAGGTGAATAACCAGACGGTGCTGAACGGAAAATTAGTGGTTGATCCACAACAAAGCAATTATATTTCGGCCCGCATTGCAGGAAGGATAGAGCAACTTTATGTAAGGGAAACAGGCGTAGCCATTGCCAAAGGACAGGCTTTGTTTAAGCTTTACTC
>NZ_JAELTX010000229.1 GCF_016429065.1 Pedobacter sp. ASV17 | reverse complement strand
GCGTAAAGGAAATCATGGTACTTACTACACCCCACTGCATCAGGTTTTTAATGTCTTCGGTAGAAGGATCGCCCAAATGTTCTTTTTCGATGAGTACGATGAAAGCGATATCGAGGAAAATAACCACCATTACCGCCAGCATATTGAAAAGAGCTTCGGTCATGAGGCGCTTTAACGGTTGGTCGGTCCAGGGAAGCGTCCTGTTTAAACGCGAGTGTATAAAGATGGAGGCTTCGGAAACCAAAAAGCAGAACACCAAGGATACGATCCATTCTGTCAAAAGCTTCCAAAAACTCCTATGGAAATACTCCTGCCAAAATGAAGCATAAGGATCTAACAAAAATGAAACCAGATAAAAGAGCACAAAGGCTAAGGGTACAAAAACGGCTCGTTTTGCTTTGTTGCTTAAAAATGTCCTTTCGGTTTGTGGCATTTATTTATTTGTACTGTTTTGCTGGTACAAAGGTAGCTCTTCCAAAAGTGGAGATGGCACTTTTTCTCACCGAAGTGTAAAAATTTCAGACTAAAGCGAATAATCCGATGGTTTAAAGATCAGTTTTAGATACGTTAGTGAACTGATCAAAATCCGAAAAATGAATACTGATACCTTAGATAACCCTGTATGGAACTCGTTAACCACTACACACCAGGCACATTGCCTTGATTTGGAAGGCTTCAAGTTCTACGACCCAGAGTATTGCCCATTTGGAGCGCTTAACCATGAAGAGACCAATACCGATGCCCTCCAAGCATACGCCAATTTAACGAATGATTTCTTTATCGTGGGGAACAAACCTGTCACACCCCCTCAAAATTTGCAACTGAAAAATGAGTTAGTGTGCAATCAAATGGTGCTTAACAATCCTATACAGTTAGAACTGAAAGAAGCCATTGTTCCCTTAAATGGTACTTACCAAAAGGAGTTGATTGCCCTAGTGAACTTGGTACAGCCAGGTTACTTTAAAGACAAGACTCCTGATTTAGGAAACTATTACGGTATTTTTAAAAATGATCAATTGGTTGCGGCAACGGGCGAAAGAATGAAAATGGCCAATGCTACAGAAATTAGCGCGGTAGTGACCCACCCCGAGCATGTGGGCAAAGGTTATGCAAAACAGTTAGTGGCTTTTGTGGCCAGCCAAATAGCCGAAGAAGGCAAACTGCCCTTTTTACACGTGGCAGAAAAAAATGTGGGCGCTATTGGAC
>NZ_JAELTX010000228.1 GCF_016429065.1 Pedobacter sp. ASV17 | reverse complement strand
GTACCTGCATTTACCTGTCCGTTACCCGTATAACTTACCGTTGTGCCTGTTGGCAATGCCCCTGTGATGGCCAATGTTTTGGCAGTACCATCGTAAACAAAACTGCCATCGCTGAAGCTGATGCCTGCAATCGCTAACTTACCAATAGTTAGTTGCGCGGTCAGGCTTTGGTCTTGGTAATTGGTTCCACCATTGATATTGGCCGTTACCGTATAGGTACCCGCGTTTACCTGCCCGTTACCTGTATAGCTTACCGTTGTGCCTGTTGGCAATGTCCCTGTGATGGCCAATGTTTTGGCAGTACCATCGTAAACAAAACTGCCATCGCTGAAGCTGATGCCTGTAATGGTGGCCTTGCTGATTTCTCCAACATTTGCAGTAATATTCACGGTATTTGCAATTTCATAATTAGCTAAGCTGGCTCCATCAATACTGACATTGCTTAAAGGCACTGTAACTGTTTTTGCTGTTCCTACATCGGCTGTAGCATAACTGGCAGTAATACTACTAAGCACAATATCCAACTGGTCGCCACTGAGCAAATCGTTAGTTCCAAAAGTAAAGTTGGAGGCACCAATACTCGCATTGGTATTGCCATCATATACTTTGCTTATCACCGTTGAAGTTAAGGCTATCGTTACTGGTTTTTTATGGATGATTAAACTAAATATGGCATCTGCAGCAGGACTAAAAGCTGCATCACCTGTCTGTTTAGCTGTAATATTTACTGTACCCGCTTTTTTAATGCTGATTTTCCATTTGTTATTGTCCGTATTGTCTTGATAGGCCTCAGCAATGCTGTTATCTGCTGAAAGATAGGCCACAGTGAGACCCGAGCTTGCTGTTGCCCCGGGCTCAAAAGCTACATCACCATAGGTTTTGATGAGATTGCCTACGGTAATAGTTTGTGTTCCCTGAGGTGTTGCTGAAACATCAACAGTTGCTGAACTTTCATTACCCACTGCATCAACCGCTGTAATACGGTAGTAATAGGTTGTTCCGTTGGTTAAGCCCGTATGGGTATATGTAGTCGTTCCTGAAGGTATCGTTTGAAGCAAGGTAGTTGGATTGGCCGATGTACCGCCATAAATCTTGTACGATCCCAAATCGCTTTCTATATTAGCGTTCCAGTTCAGTACGTTTTGCTGATTTCCTTTTGTCGCTACCAAACCTGCTGGCAAAACTGGAGCAGTATGGTCGATGATGTAAACCTCTCCACTGTTGA
>NZ_JAELTX010000227.1 GCF_016429065.1 Pedobacter sp. ASV17 | reverse complement strand
GTTTACGTTACTTCAGTAAGCAATATGCCAACCTAACCAACGCCTTGTTCTTTAAAGGCTGGTGGGAAACTTTTGCAGGCGTGAATTATCAATTCAATAAGTCTGTTGGTGGTGGTTTAACCGTAGTAAACCCGTTAAATCAACGCGGCGCAAAAGGTACCATTAACGGGACCGAATTAGCTACCGATGCTAGCCCTTATTACGGACAATTATTAACCAGTTCATACATCAGACCTTTTACCGTAGAGGCCTCTGTAAATTTCAAATTTTAAACAATTAACTTGTTATGAATAAAAGATATAGATATTTTGCTTTGGCTGCATTGTTAATGACAGCACAAGGTTTAAGAGCTCAACAGAACTATTCATTAGTTGAAAATAAAAAAGGGGCTACCCTAGGTTACTCCCCACAATCGGGCGTGAAGATTTTAACCGTTGGAGGTTTAAAATTTAAAGACCTTAACAAAAACGGAAAGCTTGATAAATACGAGGATTGGAGATTAAGTGCCGAAGAAAGAGCAAAGGATTTGGTGAAGCAAATGTCGGTAGAGCAAATTGCAGGCTTGATGTTGTACAGTATCCACCAATCTATTCCTGGGGCAGAAACGGGCATTAGAGCAGGGATGTACAACGGTAAAACTTTTGCTAAAAGTGGTGCAAAGGCTTACGATTTAACTGATCAGCAGAAAGCATTTTTAAAGAACGATAACCTACGTCACGTGCTGATTACCACGGTTTCATCTCCTAAAGATGCTGCACTATGGAACAACAATGCACAAGCGTTTGTAGAAGGACTAGGTTTGGGTATTCCAGCAAATAACAGTACCGATCCGCGACATACGGCTAAAGCGACTACTGAATTTAATGAAGGCGCTGGTGGTCAAATATCATTATGGCCTGATGGTTTGGCAATGGCGGCAACTTTCGATCCTAATATTGTACAACAGTTTGGTGAAATAGCCGCTAAAGAATACAGGGCTTTAGGTATTGCTACCGCATTATCTCCACAAATTGATTTGGGTACGGAACCACGTTGGTATCGTATCAACATGACTTTTGGGGAAAGCAGCAAACTAACTACCGACATGGCGAGAGCTTACATCGATGGTTTCCAAACGTCAACAGGGAAAGATGAAATTAAAAATGGTTGGGGTTATGGTAGCGTAAATGCCATGGTGAAACACTGGCCAAGCGGCGGACCAGAAGAAGGTGGTCGTGATGGGCACTGGGCCATGGGTAAATTCGCCGTTTATCCAGGGAACAACTTCCAAGAGCATGTGAACCCATTTGTGAATGGCGCTTTCAAATTGAAAGGAAAAACAGGCGCTGCATC
>NZ_JAELTX010000226.1 GCF_016429065.1 Pedobacter sp. ASV17 | reverse complement strand
AGCCTGAACCAGCCATGCCGCGTGCAGGAAGACGGCCCTCCGGGTTGTAAACTGCTTTTGTACGGGAATAAACCTTTCTTCGTGAAGGAAGCTGAATGTACCGTAAGAATAAGGATCGGCTAACTCCGTGCCAGCAGCCGCGGTAATACGGAGGATCCAAGCGTTATCCGGATTTATTGGGTTTAAAGGGTGCGTAGGCGGCCTGTTAAGTCAGGGGTGAAAGACGGTGGCTCAACCATCGCAGTGCCCTTGATACTGATGGGCTTGAATGGACTAGAGGTAGGCGGAATGTGACAAGTAGCGGTGAAATGCATAGATATGTCACAGAACACCGATTGCGAAGGCAGCTTACTATGGTCCTATTGACGCTGAGGCACGAAAGCGTGGGGATCGAACAGGATTAGATACCCTGGTAGTCCACGCCCTAAACGATGAACACTCGCTGTTGGCGATACACGGTCAGCGGCTAAGCGAAAGCGTTAAGTGTTCCACCTGGGGAGTACGCCCGCAAGGGTGAAACTCAAAGGAATTGACGGGGGCCCGCACAAGCGGAGGAGCATGTGGTTTAATTCGATGATACGCGAGGAACCTTACCCGGGCTTGAAAGTTAGTGAAGTACCCAGAGATGGGTGCGTCCTTCGGGACACGAAACTAGGTGCTGCATGGCTGTCGTCAGCTCGTGCCGTGAGGTGTTGGGTTAAGTCCCGCAACGAGCGCAACCCCTATGTCTAGTTGCCAGCACGTAATGGTGGGGACTCTAGACAGACTGCCTGTGCAAACAGAGAGGAAGGAGGGGACGACGTCAAGTCATCATGGCCCTTACGTCCGGGGCTACACACGTGCTACAATGGACGGTACAGAGGGCAGCTAGATAGCAATATCGTGCCAATCTCAAAAAGCCGTTCACAGTTCGGATCGGGGTCTGCAACTCGACCCCGTGAAGTTGGATTCGCTAGTAATCGCGTATCAGCAATGACGCGGTGAATACGTTCCCGGGCCTTGTACACACCGCCCGTCAAGCCATGGAAGTTGGGGGTACCTAAAGTACGTAACCGCAAGGAGCGTCCTAGGGTAAAACCGATAACTGGGGCTAAGTCGTAACAAGGTAGCCGTACCGGAAGGTGCGGCTGGAATACCTCCTTTCTGGAGTGGGATTGACCACTCGCTGCGCCCAAATGATAAATGATGTATATCTCGTAATAGAAAAGAAACACCAAGAAGATGAAGCCGCAGGTCTACACCGGCCACAGGGCAGGGGATATGGATGGCACATCGATATAGTCCCGTAGCTCAGCCTGGTTAGAGCACTACACTGATAATGTAGGGGTCTCCAGTTCAAATCTGGACGGGACTACGACTAAGTTTTTTTGGGGGATTAGCTCAGCTGGCTAGAGCGCCTGCCTTGCACGCAGGAGGTCAACGGTTCGACTCCGTTATTCTCCACCGATTTGGTACGACAGTAATTGGTACACGG
>NZ_JAELTX010000225.1 GCF_016429065.1 Pedobacter sp. ASV17 | reverse complement strand
AGCTTTAACGATTGCTATGCTATCATTGGCAGGTATTCCGTTAACAGCAGGCTTTATCGGGAAGTATGTCATGTTCCTAAACGTATTAGAGAACTATCAGATCATTCTAGTGGTGATTGCGATATTAAATGCCTTGGTTGGCTTCTATTATTATTTCAGGGTAATCATTGCCGTTTACTTTAAAGAAGGTAAGGAAATAGAATTGGATACCCCAATGCAGTACAAAGTAGTTTTAGTCGTTTCTACGATAGTAATCTTACTTTTAGGTGTTTATCCATCGTTTATTTTAAACCTGATATAGCTAGCGATGTAGAATATTATTTGTAGTTTTACAAATAATTGTAACTATGGAGCAATTTTGGAACCACCTACAGCATCTTATTGATCCTGAAAAACTGCTGCGCGAAGGTGGTTTTTACTTGGTTGTTTTCGTTATTTTTGCTGAAACAGGCCTCTTCTTCGGCTTCTTTTTACCAGGTGATTATCTACTTTTCCTAGCGGGAATGTTTGTAGCCACAGGTAAGCTAGACGTAAACATTTATGTTTTGGTGTTTTCACTCATTGTTGCAGCCATCTCAGGAAATTTTACAGGTTATTGGTTTGGTAGAAAAACTGGACCAGTACTTCATACCCGAAAAGACACTTTCTTTTTCAAGAAGAAGTTCCTCAAAACGGCCGAAGAATACTATAGGAAACAAGGCGCTTTCGCACTGATTATGGGCCGTTTTGTTCCCATTGTAAGAACATTCGCGCCAATTGTCGCAGGAATCATCCGTATGGACTTTAGGAAGTTTGTACTCTACAATGTTTCGGGTGCAATTTTATGGATTTGTTCCTTAACTTTGTTGGGCTATTTTTTGGGTAAAAGTTTCTCCAAACAAGTAGAACAATATTTAGGTTACATCATCATGGGTTTTATTGTGATTACTACAATTCCATTGGTGATCACCTTTATTAAAAATAAAATATCAAAGAATACTAGTAATTTAGAAGACACAGAGATTAAAGAAAAAGATGATTAAAGACGAAACCCATCCGTGGCACAGCGTATCTCCTGGTGAAAACTTGCCAGAAACAGTAAATGCAATTATCGAAATCCCGAAAGGATCAAAAGCAAAATACGAAATAGATAAAGATTCGAACTTAATAAAGTTAGATAGAGTATTGTTTTCATCAGTAATGTACCCAGCCAATTATGGCTTTATTCCACAAACTTATTGCGATGATAAAGATCCATTGGACATTTTGGTACTTTGTTCAGTAGACGTTTATCCAATGACCATCATTGAAGCGAAAGTAATTGGTGTAATGCACATGATTGACAATGGTGAGCAAGATGATAAAATTATTGCGGTAGCTAAAAACGACCCATCGGTAAATCACATCAATGATTTAGGGGAATTGCCTCCGCATACCATGAAAGAAATTGTAAAATTCTTTCAAGATTATAAAGCATTAGAGAACAAACAAGTAACCATTGAACATTTATTGGGCGTGAGATATGCTCATAAAG
>NZ_JAELTX010000022.1 GCF_016429065.1 Pedobacter sp. ASV17 | reverse complement strand
CTGGCTTAACCTCTAAATTATTTACTCTGAAATTAGCGTTGACACAATCCTGAAGGAATTTTTCAGCGTCTTCGGCCTTTTCAAATCGCTGTGGCAACTCTGCCTTTACAATTTCCTTTCCTTTACCAGTGGTAAATTGTGCAGTAATTTTAAAAGCAGCGGTACTCTCAAAGTTATTGATTTCACGTTCTCTATCTACAATTAAACGTACTGCAACAGATTGTACACGACCTGCCGAAAGCGAAGGTTTTACCTTTTTCCAAAGTACTGGCGAAAGCTCAAAACCCACCAAACGGTCTAAAACCCTACGAGCTTGTTGTGCATAAACCAAGTTATAGTCAATACCCCTTGGCGTTTCTATCGCTTTTAAGATTGCAGGTTTGGTAATTTCGTGAAATACAATACGTTTTGTTTTCTCTGTTTTTAACCCTAATGTTTCAAATAAGTGCCACGAAATAGCTTCTCCTTCGCGGTCCTCATCGGATGCTAGCCAAACCATTTCGGCATCCTTAGCTAGTTTCTTCAATTCAGTGACCACCTGTTTCTTATCGGCGGGTACCTCATAAGTTTGCGAAAAATTATTGTCCACATCAATGCCCATGTCACCCTTAACCAAGTCGCGAATGTGGCCGTAGCTAGATTTTACTAGGAAATCTTTTCCAAGGTATCCTTCTATGGTTTTCGCTTTTGCGGGTGACTCAACTATCAATAAATTTTTTGCCATTAATTAGGGGTTTTTGTGCAAATAAAACTATAAAATCAACCAAATTCAAAATTGGTAGCGTTTTTTTTGAAATAAAGTTTTAAAGCAGGCCAAAATCAGGAACACAAATCCTTCATTTGTTCTGTTACTCTATAAAGCTCTTTTGTACGCTGGTTAAACGAGGTTGAAGAGGTTAAAATGTTGCTTGGGAAGCTGAAAGTCAATATTATGTTTTAATTTAAAACCAAATTATTTAGCACTAAAACTAGCTAACTGCATCTTATACATAAAGCCTCGGCGGGTTCGTCCAGTAGAAATATCTTTATCAATCGCTTTTACTTCTTTCACCACCAAACCTACATTTTTGGCATAAGTCTCTAAATAGATATCCTCTCTAATCAAATTTACTTCCTTGTATTGCGTAATATTTAAGGTCGAATCAAGTTTGTTAGTGCCTATCGTCAAGGGAACATCAATAGCCGTAATCTCGTGGCGCCAAACATCCATGTCGTTGTAGAGATTACCATTCCATGCCGATTGTAAAGAAGGAGGGAACACCAAGCGCACATATCTTCTATTATCCAAAACCTCTTCCGCTCTGTTATTTATGATACGGCGGGTAATCAGCTTTTGGAAAAACCAATCCTGGGTGCTCGTTTTCTTATAACGTTCCACTCGGTAAGCCTCATAACCTTCCGCATCTTTATATTTACTTAGTACAATATCCTTTAATTGAAATTGAAATAAAGTTACAGAGTTATTGAAATCGTTATAAACGGTAGAGTCTACATTATAGATAGTTTCTTGATTTACTTTTAGCGGGAAATAATTGTATGCCATGTCAGGCTTCGATGCATTCTTCTCCTTATTACAAGAAGAGAACCACAAAGCGCTAACGAATAGTACGAGACTATAAAATGATAATCGAGCAGATTTCATGTAATCAAATATATGAATATTTTAAAGCTTCCTTCAAAAAATGCAAAACTTCGGATAAATACCTTTGACCCTAAGTTTGATTACTATTTAGTTGATTTTTATTGGAATGATGTCAGCTTTGTTTTGCTGACCCTGAAATAAATTCAGGGTGACGTCCAGACGGGCAGCTCGTTATGCTGAATTTATTTCAGCATCAGCTTTACAGGCCTGTTATGATAAATTTAATAGTCGAACTAGGATTTTTAATATGTGTCATTCTATTAATATCATAGAATCTTTAAAATTTCAAATAGAAGCGCAGTTACAATACTACTATTAGTACTTAGTCCCGCTTGTCCCGAGCTATTCGGAACGCTTTACTTTGCCCTTCGTAAACTTGGGCTACGTGTTCGCTACTGTCGGGGCTATTTAACTTAAACCAATTTATTTTATCACTCATGGCCGTGGGGCCTAGTCCTTTTCTCTTGAAAGAAAAGGACCAAAAGTTCAAGGCACTATCGTCTAACCTTCCTCTTAATCTCTTCCAAATTCCCCTCTCTCAGAGGGGTGCCCGAAGGGTGGGGTGTTTAAAATATAAACTGTAGAAGCTTTGAAAGACTTACGAAGTTTAACTTTTGTTATTTGTTGTTTTCAAAGGTAAAGTTGAGGGCTTCGCCGTTCTAAAACTTCGTAAGTCTAAATAGAAGTAAAGTTGAGGGCTTCGCCAACTTCGTAAGTCTGAACAGAAGCAATTGTCACTACAAGTTTTACCTGAAAACTACAGTTCATTTAAACTTAATATCATCGGAACAATCTTTTTCTCCTTATATTCGTTTTATACAAAAAACTAAAAATCATGCTTAATACTTTGTTATTATTTTTGGGCTTAATAACAGCACCAAATCCCCCAAAAGATATTTATAGTTTCTCATTTAAAACCTTAGACGGCAAGGAAGTAAAGCTCTCTAAATTTAAAGGGAAGAAAATTTTAATTGTAAACACCGCTTCTAAATGTGGCTACACCAAACAATACGAAGATTTGGAAAAACTACACAAGCAATATGGTAAAGATGTGGTATTGATTGGCTTTCCATCAGCAAACTTTGGTGGACAGGAGCTGGGCAGTAATGCAGAAATCAAAGAGTTTTGCAGCAGTAAATTCAATACTACTTTTTTAATTGCAGAAAAGAGCGATGTAAAAGGTGAAGCCATTACACCATTATTCCAATATTTAACCACTCAAGCCAATCCTGATTTCACTGGTGATATTAAATGGAACTTTGAAAAATTCCTGATCAACGAAAAAGGAGAGTTGGTACACCGCTTCCGTTCTGCCGTTAAACCGCTTGACGAGCAGATTGTAAAAAACTTTTAATTTAGATCGTCAGTGCGATGAGTTTCACTTTTCGTACTGACGATTTTTTTTGTCTAGGCAAATTCGCCATTCTCAAACGCTAACCAATTTATCCCTGTGAACCTATATCCATACTTTATCCTGCTTGTTTTCTTAGCAGTTGCCCTTTATTTTATTTTCAGAAAAAAGAAAGTCAATCCTAGCAATTTAAGTAACGAGGATAGACAACTATTGCTAGAACATGTAGAGTTTTATGCAGCACTTGATGCACCTAAAAAACTGGTGTTTGAAGATAAATTAGCCCATTTTTTAGGAGGTATTAAGATTGAAGGTATTGGCGTTGAAATTTCTCCGCTAGATAGAATATTAGTAGGAGCAAGTGCCGTGATTCCAATTTTAGGTTTTGATGAATGGGAGTACCGCAATCTTGGTACGGTATTGTTATATCCTGATACTTTCAATAAGGACTTTCAGTTTGCTGAAGGTGAGCGAAATATCATGGGCATGGTAGGTGATGGCTACATGAATGGACAAATGATTCTGTCGCAATCGGCTTTAAGGCATGGCTTTAGTAAAAGTGCTGGCAGAGAAAATACAGGTATACATGAGTTTGTACACCTATTGGATAAATCTGACGGCGCTACCGATGGTATTCCGCAAAATTTCATGAAACATGGATACGCTATTCCATGGGTGAAAATGATGCATCAGGAAATACAAAGAATTGAAGACAATCAATCAGATATTAATCCTTATGCGATTACCAACGAAGCAGAGTTTTTTGCCGTAGTTTCTGAATATTTCTTCGAAAATCCAGAACGGATGAAAGATAAACATCCAGCATTGTATGATGGATTAAGTAAAATTTTCGGACAGAAATTAGCCTAATGTCCGTGCGTCATTTCGACTATGTACAAAAGGAGCCTTCTTTCTCAGCTGAAGTTCCCTTCCTTGTCATATTCTCTCCCTTTAAGGGAGAGATGCCAAAGGCAGAGAGGGTTTTTAATGTTGCAAAGTCCAAAGATTTCTCGACTACACTGCGTTCGCTCGAAATGACGTCGTTTTTAAAGCTATTACAGTATATTGACTCAGTGTATGTACAAAAGGAGCCTTCTTTCTCAGCTGAAGTTTCCTTCCTAGTCATATTCTCTCCATTTTAGGGAGAGATGCCAAAGGCAGAGAGGGTTTTAGTGTTGCAAAGTCCAAAGATTTCTCGACTAAACTGCGCTCGCTCGAAATGACAACGTTCTTGAGGTCAATGCAATATTCAACTCTGTGTTCATAAAAGCCTAAAACGTCAGTTATAAAAAAAGGCGCCTTTAAGCGCCTTCTATATTATTTCTCAATCTCTTTCAAACTATCCATCTTCTTATAGGCTAAGAAACCTTTGATGTCTTCAAAGTGTTCACGGACACGTTTATTTCCAAACTCGAATACTTTTTCTGCCAAGCCGTCTAAGAAATCCCTGTCGTGAGAAACCAAGATTAACGTACCATCAAAATCACGTAGGGCATCCTTAATAATATCCTTGGTTTTCATATCCAAGTGGTTGGTAGGCTCATCCAGAATGAGCACGTTTACAGGTTCCAATAATAGTTTAATCATAGCCAAACGTGTTTTTTCTCCACCAGATAGCACTTTCACCTTTTTGGTGGTATCATCGCCACTGAACATAAAAGCACCTAGCAAATCCTTAATTTTCACACGAACATCGCCCACAGCAATTTGGTCAATTGTATCAAAAACGGTTAATTCTCCATCTAATAATGCCGCTTGATTTTGAGCAAAGTAACCAATCTTCACGTTGTGGCCCACTTTCAATTCGCCTTCATAGTCAATCTCGCCCATAATCGCTTTAATCATGGTCGACTTACCTTCACCGTTTTTACCTACAAAAGCTACTTTTTGCCCACGCTCAATCACCATCGATGCTTTCTCAAACACCAGGTGTTCACCATAAGCTTTGGTCAATTCCTCTACAATCACAGGATAATTTCCAGATCGGGGAGAAGGAGGGAATTTTAAACGTAGGGCTGAGTTGTCTACTTCATCCACCTCTATTACTTCTAACTTTTCTAACATCTTCACCCTTGATTGTACTTGAAGTGTTTTAGAATAAGTCCCCTTAAAACGGTCAATAAATTCTTGATTGTCGGCAATGAAACGTTGTTGCTCCTCATAAGCTTTTAATTGGTGCTCACGACGTTCTTTACGCAATTGTAGGTAGTGGGTGTATTTCGCCTTGTAGTCGTAGATACGGCCCATGGTTACCTCAATGGTTCTATTGGTAATGTTGTCTACAAAAGCACGGTCGTGGGAAATCACAATCACCGCTTTCGCAGAGTTGATTAAAAAATCTTCCAGCCATTGGATACTTTCAATATCCATGTGATTGGTAGGCTCATCTAGTAAAATAAGGTCTGGTTTCTTCAATAGGATTTTGGCCAGCTCAATACGCATGCGCCATCCACCAGAAAACTCCGAAGTTTGACGGGTAAAGTCAGAACGAAGGAAACCCAATCCTTTTAATACCTTTTCTACTTCGGCATCATAGTTCACTTCCTCGATAGAATAAAATTTTTCGCTGAGTTCAGATACCCTTTCAATTAACTTCATGTAATCGTCGGTATCGTAATCAGTGCGAATGCCCAACTGCTCGTTCAAGCTTTCCAACTCATCACGCATGTGGTAAACCTCGCTAAAAGCTTTAGAGGTTTCTTCAAAAACAGTCACATTATCTTGCGTAAGCAAATGCTGTGGCAAATACGCAATCACAGCGTCTTTTGGTCCAGATACATGGCCACTGGTTGCTTTACCAGCACCAGCAATAATTTTTAACAAGGTGGATTTACCCGCACCATTTTTGCCCATTAGGGCAATCTTGTCGTTCTCGTTAATGGAAAAAGATACATCGCTGAAAAGCGTGGTACCGCCAAATGATACAGAAATATTATTTACGTCGATCAATGTTTTACTCGTTTTTAATGAGCCGCAAAGATAATTGAAGAAATTGTTTTTAATAAATAATGTTGTGGTAAATGCTAGATATACGAAGTTTCACTTCTGGTCGGTGTTATACAGACTTACGAAGTTTTTGAAACTTCGTAAGTCTTCATATAGATAACTATCGAACATTAAACACCTCGCCCTTTGGCCCCCCTTTAGGAGAGGGGAAGGCGGTTAATACAGCTAAACATTATAGCGTTATCCCCATCTTAAATGGATTCTATGATTTCACTTGGTTCGAAACGAAGCTTTGGGAAAACGGTTGGATGCACGGTGTCATTTATATCTGCATAACCAACTGTAGCTGCAAACAGTGGTGAATATCCATCTTGAGGCAATATTTGTTGATAGGCTTTTCGGTTAATCCCTTCCATTGGTGTGGCATCTAATCCCATACTTATACAGGCGCTCAAAAAATAACCTAATGAAAGATAAACCTGATTTTCCATCCACGATTTGGTAAATGCGTCGCCATTTGATTTCACCATTTGCTCATAATAGCTGATCCAACCCTCTGGCAAAACAGCAATATTGCGCTTTTCAAAATGTTTAATGTCTTCCATTACACTAAAAACTACCAAAAGCCCCACATTGTTGATTGAGTTTTCGTTCATATAAGATTGAGCAGCTAATTCTTTCTTCACAGCTCCGTCTGTTACGAACGTAAATTTCCAAGGCTGACTGTTAATGGAGGACGGACTTAACCGTATGATTTCTTTTAATTCTTCAATTTGAGCTACCGAAATCTTTTTGGCAGCATTATACTTTTTGGTTGCGTACCTACGCTTTGCAAGGTCTAAAAAACTCATGATTTTTGAATTTAAATTATACTATACTTTTTATTGTTGCAATACTATATATAGTAATTTATCTTTGCAATAACGGTCAAAAATGATAGTAACAGATGTATAGTATAGACAATAAACAATATCCTTGTAGCACCAGCCTGACTATGAAGTATATAGGTGGGAAATGGAAAGCGGTAATCCTTATCCATTTAATTGAAAAAAAACGATATAATGAACTAAGAAAGGAATGTAAAGTGATTACAGAGCGAACATTGAGCCTGCAATTAAAGGAAATGGAAGAGGATGGTTTGGTAAAGCGTACCGTACATACCGCCAAACCGCCGCTAAAAGTAGATTACGAACTCACAGAATTTGGGCGAACACTCATTCCTTTGTTAAGGTCTATAGCGCAATGGGGGCAGGAAACCGCTGAAAGGAACAATCTTATACAGGTGGTAAAATAGATGGACTTTCGTGGCATGGTGAAATTTCACGCTACGCGATTTTTGTTAATTCTATTAGCAATATTTTACAACTCGCTGTTAAGTTTCTTATACATACTGATAATCAATTAAATATATCTATTTTTACTTCTATGAAAAATCTTTTACTTTTTTTATTCCCCAAATGTATGACAGGATAATATCAAATCAAACCACATAACACAATTACTTATACCATGAAAAAACACAAAATTATTAAACTGATAGCAATATCAGGAATTTGCATTCTATGCAATTCTTTATGTTTTGCGCAACAGCAGACATACAAATATCCTTTTCAGGATAAAGAAAAAAGCTTTGAGATTCGTACAGAAGATTTATTAAAACGCCTTACCGTAGAAGAAAAGGTACAGTTAATGATGGATTTTTCCAAGCCAATTGAACGCCTTGGGATAAAACCTTACAACTGGTGGAGCGAAGCGCTGCATGGTGTAGCCCGTTCGGGTCTAGCTACCGTTTTTCCACAACCCATTGGCATGGCAGCTTCATTTGACGAAAAGGCCGTTTACAATGTCTTTTCAGCTGTTTCCGACGAAGCCCGTGCAAAATACAACAGCTATGCTTCCAAAAACAGTTTCGATCGCTATCAGGGTTTAACTGTGTGGACCCCCACTATCAATATTTTTAGAGATCCACGCTGGGGACGGGGCATGGAAACCTATGGAGAAGACCCTTATTTAATGAGCATATTAGGGGTTGCAGTAGTAAAGGGACTACAAGGTCCTAAGGAGGGCAAGTACGATAAGCTATATGCCTGCGCCAAACATTTTGCAGTACATTCTGGACCAGAAGGGAGCAGACATTCTTTCAATGCTAACAATATAAAAAAAAGAGACCTTTATGAAACTTATCTGCCTGCTTTTGAAGCATTAGTAAAAGATGGAAATGTACAGCAGGTTATGTGTGCTTATAATCGCTTTGAGGGAGATCCTTGTTGCGGCAGCGACCAGCTTTTAACACAAATTTTACGTAATAAATGGGGTTTTAAAGGTATTGTTGTTTCTGACTGTGGAGCCATTAATGATTTTTATGCCAGCCATGGCCACAAAACACACGCTGATGTTACTTCGGCATCTTCATCGGCTGTTCGTGCAGGCACAGATTTAGAATGCGGGGACAGTTATGTTTCGTTAATCGAAGGTGTAAAAAAAGGGCTTATTACCGAAAAAGAAATAGATGTATCCGTAAGAAGGCTGCTGCTCTCCAGATTCAGATTAGGTGAGATGGATAAGCCAGAAGATGTCTCATGGAACAAAATTCCTTACCAGCTTGTAGGATCCAAAAAACACGATGCCCTGGCTCTTGATATGGCCCGCAAATCAATGACTCTGCTGCTCAACAAAAATCAGACACTTCCCTTAAAGAGAGGTAAGCTAAAGATAGCAGTAATGGGACCTAACGCCAAAGATTCGGTGATGCAATGGGGAAATTACAATGGTTTTCCGCCACACACAGTTACGCTTTTGGAAGGTATTCGTAAAGCAATGGGTAAAAATGATCAACTGATATATGTACAGGGTACAGATCTTGTAGAAGGCAATACTTTTGAAAGTGCATACAACCTGTGCGAAACAGAAAACGGAAAAGGCTTTAAAGCTCGTTACTGGAATAACAAAGAACAATCTGGAGCACCTGTTACAGAGGAAACGATTACAACCCCTTTATCATTTTCTACCACTGGAGCAACCGTCTTTGCCCCACGCGTAGCCTTAACCGATTTTTCGGCAAGCTATACCAGTACACTCAAACCTATACAAAGTGGCGAGGTTGTTTTCAATTTAAACTTCAATGGTCATGTAAAGCTGCTGATTAATAAAAAACAAGTAATAGATATGTGGACCGAGCATGGAAATCAAAAAACAAACTATAACATGCAACTAGAAAAAGGGAAAGCATATTCTATTCAGATAGATTTTGCGCAGCACAAAGGAGATGCACTTCTGAATTTTGATCTCGAATACAAAAAAACAGCTAATACTAAAAGTAGTATCGACAAAGTTATGGATGCAGACATCGTGCTTTTTGCAGGAGGAATATCCCCGGCGCTGGAAGGAGAAGAACAACCTGTTAGCCTACCCGGATTTAGCGGCGGGGACAGGACTGATATCGAATTACCAGCGGTTCAGCGTCAGTTCATTTCGGAACTGAAGAAGGCAGGAAAGAAAGTTGTTCTTATTAATTATTCAGGCTCGGCCATCGGGCTGGTACCCGAAACAGAAAACTGCGATGCTATATTACAAGCCTGGTATCCGGGGCAGACTGGTGGCACGGCAGTAGCAGAAGTATTATTTGGCGATTACAATCCATCTGGCCGACTGCCCGTTACATTCTACAGAGATGTAAATCAGTTACCTGATTTTCAGGATTATAACATGAAAGGGCGTACTTACCGATACTTTGAAAAAGATCCGTTGTTTCATTTCGGTTACGGACTTAGCTACAGTACCTTCCGGTATGGCAAACCCCGCCTGAGTAATAAAACAGTCTCTTTAGGAAAAAAAGTACAGCTTGTAGTACCTATAACCAATACCAGTGCAAGGAATGGGGATGAAATAGTACAGGTTTATCTAAAGAAAATGGATGATAAGGAAGGACCTCAAAAAGACCTTCGGGCTATGCAACGGGTAAATATCCCTGCAGGAAAGACCAAAGAAATATCAATTACACTTTCAGGAAAACAACTGTCATGGTGGGACAAAAACAGTTCTTCCGTTCGGACTGTAGCTGGCGAGTTTGAACTAATGGTAGGAACTAGTTCCCGAGACACAGATTTACAAAAAATAAGATTATCAATAAAAAAATAACTATTGTATACTCTTCTGCTCTATGGCAAAGATGCAGAAGAGTATTTAAGATCAAAAATACAAAGTCAGAAATTCTATTTCTGGTTTGAATATCTATTCGCCCCTCTAGCCCCTCATTAGTGTGGCAGTACTTGTGCTTTAGCTGTAATCACCAATAAAATATTTTAGTGTTTTGCGGTGTGGTGATTAACGCGGGCAGCTTATTTGCTTATCTCTTTATTGTAGCTAAGACCCCGACCTTTCATAGAACAGTTCTGCAATGAAACACAGGAAAATTGAACCAAGCGGATTTTTGAGCAACTTTGTGAAGTGTTTTTGGTATTATGAAACCAACAATACGGAAGTTCAACATACCATTTTGCCAGACGGTTATTTTGACCTGATTGCAGAGTTTAAAAAAGAAATACTAACCACAGTAAAACTCACAGGAATATGGACAAAGCCAAAAGACATACAAGTTTCTGAAAACACAAAATTCTTCGCCATCAGATTCAAACTTCCTGCAATTGAATATCTCTTCCAAAAAGAGTTAAAATCTATTTTAGACACAACAGTAAATTTGTCTTTTTCGTTCTGGAACATCAATAAATATAAACACGATGAATTTGAAAGCTTTGTTTCCCACACTATCAGTCAATTAGAAACTTCGCTAAAATATCTGCACCAAATTGACAATAGGAAACTGAAATTATTTGAAATCATTTATCAGCAAAAAACAAAAACAGTTTCCGAAATTTCAAATGAAGTTATATGGAACAGCCGGCAAATAAATAGGTATTTTCAATCACATTATGGCATTTCGCTAAAAGAATTTATAAATATTGTCCGCTGTAATGCTACTTATCCAGAAATTTCTAATGGCAACCTAAATCCCCATTCTAATTACTTTGATCAGGCCCATTTCATAAAACAAATCCGGAAATATACAGGAGTAACTCCAAAAGAATTAAACAAGAACAAAAACGACCGATTTTTACAATTATCAAGAGAAGTGAAAATATAATTTTGGGGTAAAAATATAAATCTAGGAAAAATGAAAATAAGCAAACTTTCGCCCAACTTTGAAGTTACTGATATTAGAAATACAGTTGACTTTTATACAGAAAATTTTGGTTTCAACCTAATGATGGTCGTTCCTGAAACACAAGACCGGATAGAGACCACTTTCATAGAAAATAAACAATACGTATATGCGATGATACAAAAGGACGGTGTAGAATTTATGTTTCAGCGTTCAGATACATTTAAAGATGATATTGTTTTTTCAAAAGGACTAAACATAGGCGCAACAGTTTCTTTTTATATGGAAATAGAAGGTATAGAAGGATTTTATGAAAGCCTAAGAAGCAAAAATATTGAAATGACTGGATTAAAAACCACTTGGTATGGCATGCAGGAATTTTACGTCAAAGATTTAAACGGTTATATCCTTGGATTTGCGGAAAAAGTTGAGTAGATGTAAATTTCTTTTCTAATCGGTATTACCACCACACCAGTTTAGCACCATGTGCAGCGAATATGGCAACGCCCCCCTTTAGGAGAGGGGAATAGGACTAGTGCTAGTTTAAACATTATAAGTGAAATTTCTTAAACCTGCACCGCAAGCAAAGCAGGAATTTATTCCTATTTTGTATGGTGATTAAAATTTAAAGAAATGAATAGAACAAAAATTGCAATTGTAACAGGAGGAAGCCGAGGTTTAGGGAAAAATTCTGCTCTTAAAATTGCTGGAAATGGAATTGACCTTGTGATTACCTATCATAATAATAAAGAAAAAGCCGATGAAGTAGTTGCCGAAATTACCAAAATGGGAAGAAAAGCGACCGCAATTCAATTGGACACCAGCAATGTAAAAGCATTTCCAACCTTTGTTGAGAAATTAACTGCTTATTTAAACAAAGAATATCACAGTCCAAATTTTGATTTTCTAATTAACAATGCGGGAACAGGCGGACATACTTCATTCATGGATGCTAGCGAAGAAGAATTTGATACGATGGTGAATATTCATTTCAAAGGTGTTTATTTTCTTACACAGAAATTACTACCATACTTAAACGATGGTGGAGCGATCATCAATATTTCATCTGGCTTGGCAAGATTTTCTCATCCAAATACATCAATGTACGCCAGTGTAAAAGGTGCAATTGAAGTGGTGAGCAGAATTTTAGCAGTAGAATTAGGTGCAAGAAAAATACGGGTAAATACTGTTGCACCAGGAGCTATTCAAACAGATTTCAACGGAGGAACTGTTCGAGACAACGAAAGGGTAAATAAAATGGTTTCGGATTTAACCGCTTTAGGTAGACCTGGAGTTCCAGAAGACATTGGAGGTGTGATTGCTTTTCTTTGCTCGGAAGATGCTCGTTGGATAAACGGACAACGAATTGAAGTTTCAGGTGGAATGCACTTGTAGATTAAGTTCGGTAATAATAAGACTTACGAAGTTTCGTAAACTTCGTAAGTCTGTATAAAGATGTAAAAAGATTTTTCAATGATACACCCGCCCCTCGGGCACACCTCTAGGAGAGGGAATGGGATTAGAGGTAGTTAGCACCGATATCTAAACAACCAAAAACCCAAAAAACTAACCAACTAGATCAAAAAACCACCACCCAGCAAATCGTTGCCTTCATAAAACACTGCCGATTGACCTGGAGCAATTGCAGAAACCGCATGGTCAAAAACTACACGCATTTGGTCTTTCTCTTGTACAATGGTACTTAGGGTACCAGCATCTTTATAGCGAATTTTGGTCACTACGTTATCTAAAGGCTCGTTGATGTTTTCGTATTTAATCAGGTTTACGTTTCTTACCATTGCTTCACGACGCTCTAATTCATCGGCCCTGCCTAAAACAACGGTATTGCTTTCTGGCAAAATTTGGGTCACAAACATTGGCTCGCCAAAAGCAACACCTAAGCCTTTACGTTGACCAATGGTATAAAAAGGATAGCCTTTATGTTGGCCAATCACCATTCCCTGGGTATTTACAAAGTTTCCACCAGCTACACGTTCTTCCAAATCTTCTACTTTGTGTTTCAAGAAAGCACGGTAATCGTTATCTGGTACAAAACAAATCTCGTAGCTCTCGCTTTTTTTAGCCAATTCTTCTTGGCCCATATCTAAAGCCATTTGTCTAATTTCAGATTTAGCGAAACTACCCAATGGAAATTTGGTTCTAGCCAAGTTTTCTTGCGATACTCCCCACAATACGTAAGATTGGTCTTTATTTTCGTCTTTACCTTTAGAGATTACATAACGACCGCTGTCTTGTTGACGGATATTGGCATAGTGTCCCGTAGCAATAAACTCACAATCAAGTTTGTCGGCACGCTTTAATAGTGCTTCCCATTTGATATAGGTATTACACAACACACAAGGGTTTGGAGTTCTTCCAGCTAGGTACTCATCTACAAAGTTGTCGATTACAAAATCGCCAAACTCATCTCTGATATCTAAAATATAGTGCGGAAAGCCATAATTTACGGCAAGCGTACGGGCGTCATTAATGCTATCTAAGCTACAGCAGCCAGTTTCCTTGCTGTTACTGCCCGATGTGGCGTAATCCCAAGTCTTCATGGTTAGGCCAATTACTTCATAACCCTGCTCGTGCAACATCACTGATGCTACCGAACTATCAACCCCGCCACTCATGGCTACTAAAATTCTTCCGTGCTTGCTCATTTTCGTAAATAAGAGTGCAAAATTACGTAATTAGTTTAAAACTGCCTCATACGGAGGTCGTGACAATGTCAAAAGTAGCTTAACTACCGCTCGATTTTCTAATTTGAAGCTCCGTATCTAGTAGAATGGTCTCTTCAGGCCCAATATCCTTGCCTTTGATTAAACTAATGAGCGTTTGGGCAGCCAGCTCACCAATTTGACGTGAGGGTTGGCGTACGGTACTCAACGATGGATTTAGAACAGCCGCTAAATCAGAATTACTGAACCCTATCAATGCAATATCTTTAGGAACCGTAAACTTGCGCTCCATCAAATAAGCCAATACTTTGGTGCTCAGTAAATCAGTAGCGGTAAATATAGCTTGTGGTTGTTGTTTTAGCAATTGTTCCATGGCCTCGGCCACGCTTTGGTCTATCTGCTGAGCGGTATCACAAAAAGCAACCAATTCCTCTTGATAATTAATGCCATGGTCTTCAAGTGCCTTTTTATAACCTTCAAAGCGTTCAGCGGTAGTGGTTAGCGTTGCATTGCTATTCAAATGCGCAATACGGGTATAACCATTAGAAATCAAATGAGTAGTAGCCTGATAAGCACCACTTAAATTGTTGGCGGCAATTTTATGAGCCGTTATTTTTTCGCTAATCCTGTCAAAAAGCACCACTGGAAATCCTTGCGATTGCAACTCCTTTAAATGACTAAAATCGGTGGTTTGGTAGGAGGGAGAAATCATGATGCCATCTACACCACTTGCATGTAATAAATTGATACAGGCCTGTTCTTGTTCATAAGATTCTTTGCTTTGCATAATGATAATTTGATAACCATTTTCTGTACAAATCTGGTCAATACCATCTAGCATTTGCGCCACAAAGTTGTTGTCTATCGAGCAAATTACTACCCCTATAGAGCGTGTTTTGCCCACTTTCAAACTGCGGGCCATACGGTTGGGCACATAATGATGCTCCTTTGCATAAGCCAACACTTTTTGCTTAGTCTCTTCTCCAATTTCATGGCTATCAGTAAGTGCCCTTGATACGGTAGAAACCGAGATATTTAATGCTTTGGATATGTCACGTAGAGTAATGCTCATTTTCACTATAAAGATAGGATAGTTTAACAAGCTGTTTAAATTTCATTCAAAAATATTTTAAAACTTTCTAATTAAACCTCGTAGGTTTTCGAAACCTACGAGGTTTTAATGCGCACAGATGCTTCAACAAGCTCCGCATGACAACAGCGAAGCGTTTGAAGTAGGCAAGTGTTGCCATCCATCTATCTACCTAGGGTTCAGTTGCATACTGAAGTGTTGATAAAATGAAGCGCTGCATGTATTTTAAATTTAGGATATTTAACCTCCATTTTATTCAGATATGAAGATAGTAATTGCCGAAAAACCCTCTGTAGGTCGTGAGTTAGCCAAAGTTTTTGGGGCTACAACCCGTAAGGATGGGTATATCGAAGGCAAGGGCTATTCTTTTACTTGGGCTTTTGGACATCTATTACAACTGGCTCCGCCACAGGAATATGGCTTTTTTGGCTGGCGCAAAGAACATTTGCCGATGTTGCCAAACAAGTTTAAACTTTCTATCCGCAAAATAAAAACCAAGGATGGAATGGTAGAAGACCCAGGGGTAAGAAAACAACTGGATACCATAAAAATGCTGTTTGATGAAGCTACAGAAATCATTGTAGCAACGGATGCTGGGCGTGAAGGCGAACTGATTTTTAGGTATATCTACTCTTATCTAAAATGTAAGAAGCCATTTAAACGGCTGTGGATTTCATCACAAACGGATGAGGCTATTAAAGATGGCTTCAGAAACCTAAAACCTGGCGAGGAATACGATACCTTATTCAGTTCGGCACATTGTCGCTCAGTTTCTGATTGGCTGGTTGGGATGAATGCGACACAAGCATTAAGTATTTCGGCAGGCAATAGGAGCGTGCTCTCTTTAGGAAGGGTACAAACCCCAACCTTAGCCATGATTTGTGCCCGTTATCTTGAAATAAAGAACTTTGTCCCTAAAATATATTACCAAATCGGTATCCAACTGGATAAGGATGGTCAGTTATTTAAAGCCATCTCTGTAGATAGTTTTGATGCTAAGGAGGAAGGGGAAGCTATTTTTGAAAAGGTTCAGGATGTGGCTTCTGGTTTTAGCAATGGTGGAAATATTACCGCTGTGGAAGCTAAACCACGAAAAGAACCGCCACCGCTATTGCACGATTTAAGTAGTTTACAACAGGAAGCCAATAAAAAGAACGGTTTTACGGCTGACCAAACTTTAGGCTTACTACAGAACCTTTACGAAAGTAAATTGGTGACCTATCCACGTACGGGCAGTCGTTACATTGGCGATGATATTTTTGCTACGGTACCCGCTTTAATTGCCAGCTTAACCGACCATGGGCAGTTTGCTAAATCTGCCGTGGCCTTGCAGGAAATGACTTTGAACAAAAGGAGTGTAAATGCTAAAAAGGTAACTGACCACCATGCTATTTTAGTGACCGGCGTTAAACCTGGAAGTTTAAGCAAAGACCATCAAGCAATTTTTGATTTGGTTGCTGGACGTATGTTAGAGGCTTTTCATCAGGAATGTGTGAAAGAAGTAACCAAAATTACCATTCAATCGGAAATTGTTTTTGTGGCCAATGGTACCGTTATCCGCTCGGCAGGATGGCGCTCTGTTTTTAATGAAATAGAGGATGATAAAAAGGACGAAGACAACCCAGCTTTACCAAAAGTGAAGAAAGGGGAAGCTTTGCCTATCGTAAACAAAGCCTTCTTGGAAAAACAGACAAAACCGAAAGCGATGTACAACGAAGCTTCTTTATTAAAAGCTTTAGAAACATGTGGTAAAGAAATTGAAGATGAAGAGCTTAGGTACGCCATGAAAGATAGTGGTTTAGGTACACCTGCTACTCGAGCAGCCATTATCGAAACCTTATTAACCAGGGAATATATTGTGCGTGAAAAACGTAATTTGGTGCCAACCGCTAAAGGCTTGGCCGTTTACGAAGTGGTGAAAGACAAACGTATTGCACAAGCAGAATTGACGGGTGCTTGGGAAAAACGTTTAGAAGAAATTCGCTCGGGAGCCTCGGTTCAAGACTTTAAGTCGGAAATTATTGATTACACCAGAAGCATTACCCAAGAGCTGCTTACCGATGGTGCCGCTATATCTAGTCAGGTGGCTGTGCCAGCGGCTACGACCTAGGTTTTAATGCACTATACAGACTTACGAAGTTTTCGGACGGTGAAGCCCTCAACTTTACTACTATTAAGACTTACGAAGTTTCTAAAACTTCGTAAGTCTACCAAGGTTTCTACAGTTTATATTTTAAACACCCCGCCCTTTGGGCACCCCTCTAAGAGAAGGGAATTTGGGATAGTGCCTTGAACTTTTGGTACTCTTTTTTTAAGAGAGGCCGAACGGCCATGAGTGAATAGCAAAACTAATATCTTGCCGTTAGGGCAGTCCCCTAAATGAGGGAATTTGAACAGCACTATACCACTGTAAATCAATACAATTAGCCAACTAAATCACAAATTAAAGAAACCATTACCTTTAAAAATCTGTTATGCTTAATAAAATTCATAGTTATGTTAAGCATTATCAGAGATATACCACCACACGTATTTGGCGTAAAAGCCACGGGGCAGGTCACGGCCGATGACCTTAAAAGTGTACTGCTCCCTGGCTTAGAAGTACTCACACAGAACCATAATGATATTTACTACTTACTGGTACTAGAAACACCTGTAGAAAACTTTACCGCTGGGGCCTGGTACCAAGATATGGTAGCTGGTTTGAAACATTTTACCAAATGGAAAAAAATTGCCGTGGTTACCGACGAAACTACCGTAGAGAAATTTACAGACGCTTTTAGTTATATCGCCCCAGGGGAATCTAAAGGCTTCAAATTGTCACAGCTTGACGAAGCAATTGATTGGTTAAGCATAAAATTGTAAGCGATGAAATGGATTAAAAACATGACCGCAGGCCTCATTGGCTCGGTAGCCCTAAATATATTGCACGAAGTAGTGCGCAAAAATGTGAGAAATGCTCCCCAAATTAATTTATTGGGAGAAGAAGTAGTTAATAAAACCTTAAGCCGGGTAGGTACGCCCATTGTTGATGCTGAAGATTTACACAGGGTAACCTTGGAGGCCGACTTTATTGCCAATGCCACCTATTATAGTATGATTGGCGGAAGCGGTAAATACATTTGGCCAAAAGCAGTGGCTTTGGGCTTAAGCGCAGGAATTGGAGCTATTCAATTACCAGAGCCATTGGGCTTAGATTCTAGACCTGTTACCCGTACTACCCAAACGAAAGTTTTAACTGTAGGCTACTATTTATTTGGTGCATTGGTTACCGCAACAGTATTAAAAACACTTTTTAAATCTTAGAAAGGAAGACATGGAAAATTTAAATGCAAGCAGAGATAGCTCAAATAATACGCAAGATACTAAAGACCATATCAAAACCTTAGAAGGTAAGGAAGCCGTTGAAAAGTTAAAGGAACTGGCCAAGGGAGCAGAAAATTGTTTCTTTTGCACCAATATTAAAACTGGCTTGCCTCTCTCAGTGAGACCTATGTCGGTGTTAGATGTTGATGATGAGGGCAATTTATGGTTCATGAGTCAGACAGACAGTGAGAAGAACAAAGAAATTGAAGCTAATCCGTTTACCCATCTGTTTTTCCAAAGCCATAAAAACTCGGGGTTTTTAAATGTTTATGGCATTAGCGAAATTTTGGATGACCGTAAAAAAATAGAGGAACTATGGAACCCGCTATTAAAGGTTTGGTTCCAAGATGGTAAAGAGGACGACAAGATTAGTGTAATTAAAGTAGCGCCCACCCATGTTTATTATTGGGACACCAAGCATGGTGAAGCCATTGCTTTTATAAAAATGGCGGCATCTATCATTACCGGAAAAACCATGGACGACTCGGTAGAGGGGAAATTAGAAATTTGACGACGTACTGATTAACGTTGTACAATAGACCTGACAGCAGCCGATAGCTCCCAAAGTGTAACGCGGGACTAAAGGCGAATGGCAGGACTGTAGTGAGCGAAGGCCTTGTGTCTTCGCTCTTCTTTTTTAAAAGACTTTGGCGTATTGTAGGCTAAATTGGTAAATTGCCCTATCATGAACCGCAAACTATTTCTTTCGTCGCTACTGCCAGCATCGGCAATGTTATATGCTTTTAAAGGTAACGCTGCTACAACAAAATTGAGTAATGAGACTGTTAAGCATAAAAAACCTCCTTATTTAAAACAGGGCGATATTATTGGGATTACCTGCCCAGCTGGGTTTATTACCTATGACGAAATTGCACCTGCCATACAACAGATGGAAAGTTGGGGCTTTAAAGTTGCGATAGGAAAAACCGTTGGTGCCCGTGATTTTACTTTTGGTGGTACTGATGAGGAGCGTTTGGCTGATTTACAACAAATGTTGGACGACACGAGCATTAAGGCGATTATGTGTGCCAGAGGTGGATATGGAGCGGTAAGAATTATAGATCAGTTAGATTTTGGTGTTTTTAAGATTTCGCCCAAATGGTTGATTGGTTTTAGTGATATTACCATTTTACATTGCCATTTAAATAGCAATTACCGTTTTGCCAGTATCCACTCTAAAATGTGCAATAGTTTCCCTACGGATTGGACAAAGGCCGAACCGATACAAATTGACACCATTAAATCTATAGAAAAGGCCCTGAAAGGAGAGGAGCCGATGACCTATGAAGCCAGTTACCAAGCCAATAATAGGTTAGGTGAAGCAGAAGGGGAATTAATTGGGGGCAATTTGCGCTGTATTGAGAACTTGGCTGGCAGCACCTCGGAAATTAAAACCGATGGCAAAATTTTGTTTGTGGAGGATGTTGGTGAATATTTATATAGTATAGATAGGATGTTTTTTAACCTTAAGCGTAGTGGTAAGCTCAATAAACTGAAAGGCTTGGTGGTGGGCGGTTTTAGGGTAAAAAAGGATGATGAAGGAGATGGCTTTGGCAAAACATTAGAGCAAATTGTATTGGAGAAAGTAAAAGAGTTTAATTATCCAGTGTGTTTTGATTTTCCCGTAGGTCACCAAAAGGCTAATTATGCTTTAAAATGTGGGGTGAAACATCGGTTGAGCGTAACTGAGCAAACTACAATGCTGAAAGAGCTGGCGTAATTTGCCTTAAGCCGATTTGATATACAGGCGTTTCTTGTAACCTCGAAGCCACAATAATTTCAGTCCCGTTGGCTACTTCACTAAATAGTTGATGTACCAAATCAGGGCAATTGTTTTCTCTACTCAAATGCGCAAGAAAAAGATGGCTCATGAACTCGGGCCGATGATTTACAAATAGTTCAAGTGCTTTTTTATTAGACAAGTGGCCATTTCCACCTCGTATCCTACGTTTTAAGAAATAGGGGTAATTTCCTTTATCCAACATTTCATCATCATAATTAGCTTCCAAAAATGCTGCGTGGCATTGTTTGAAATGATGAATGAGGTTTTCACAGTGGTCGCCTATATCCGTAAAAACGCCAATCTTGACATTATTACAAGCTACTGTAAAGCTATGCGGCTCGGCAGCATCATGTAATTTAGGAAATGCCACTATTTCCAAATCACCAATTACAATGGGCTCACTACTTGAAAACGAGTACACCAAGTGCGATGGCAGCAACTGTCGGCCGCCTAAATGTGTTTTTGCAGTAATATAAATAGGTAATTGATATTTTTTTGCTAGCACTGGCAAGCCTTTAATGTGGTCGGTATGCTCGTGGGTGATAAAAATAGCGCGAACCTTTTGCATACTTAAGCCTAAACGGGCAAGTCGGGTTTCCGTTTCCTTACAGCTTAGGCCAGCATCTATCAGTACAGCATCATCTTGATTGCCAATGTAGAAACAATTGCCATTGCTACCAGTATTTAGTGAGCTAATAAATAACGACATTGGAAGCAAAGTTCGCTATTTTAACCTACTTTGCATTATACTAATTTTAAACATTGCCACATTACGCAAACATAGCCCAGTGGCTAACTGTTATGATTTAAAAAAAAGGCCATGGAAGAAAAATTCAATAATGCCACTCCTCAACGCCCAGCAGGAAGCCGTGCTTTGGACGGGCAAATGGTTCCTGTGGACTTGCCCAGGTTCATTAAAGAGATCAAAAATGAATCTTCATACCACGAAAATGGGAAGAATGCCATCACGGTTTTTAAGTCTGAGCACACTACGTTGACCTTAGTAGCACTAAAAAAAGATGAAAAAATACAGTCAGGCACTGAAGAAGGGCACTTACTGATGAATTTATACATGATTGAGGGAGACCTAAGTTTTTCTGCAAAAGGAGAAAAACAGTATCTTTCAGTGGGACAACTACTTAACTATCATTTCGATTATCCATTTCAGGCCATTGCACATACAGAATGTATATGCTTACTTACCATTATTAAATAGGGGCAACCGATACAAAATGTGAATTGTTAAAAACTTACGGCAAAAAAGAATATCAAAAAAAGAAAGAATTGCTTGTTTTTTCCGTTTAAATGATATATTTGACCAATAAATTAAAATTATAACAATGGAAAAATTTGCAAAAGTTAAAGAAGTAGTTGCTGCTATCGAGGCAGACGTAGAGAAATTTTACAACGCAGGTAATTCAGCTGCAGGAACTAGAGTACGTAAAGCTATGCAAGATCTTAAAGGTTTAGCTCAAGAGATTCGTACTGAAGTTACAGAGAAAAAAAATAGCGATAAATAATAACCGCTCAAAGTAATTAATGGAAGACCTTGTTTAAATACAAGGTCTTTTTTTATAGGCTCTCCAAAACGATAAAACGTTTTTGTACATTTACTAAAGCAAAAAATAAGAATATGATTGCAGTACAGGTTACCTACAAAATTAACGCCGACTTTGTTGAAGAGAATAAACGTAATATTGCTGCTTTTTTAGCTGATTTTAGAGAACTGCAACACAGCAAGTTTTTGTACCATGTGTACGTTAAAGAGGATGGATTGACTTTTGTGCATGTTTCGATGTACGAAAACAAGGAGATACAACAAGAGATTTTAAACACTCCCTCTTTCATTACTTTTCAGCAACACAGAGATGAAAGGGGCCTAACGGCACCACCAATTATGGAACCAATGGAGCATATTGGATCTTCGTTAAGAATAATCAAATAAAACAAAAGTGGCACTACCAAGGTAACGCCACTTTTTTGTTTCCTATAAAAATGCAAACCTATAAGCCGGGTTCTGTTTCCTCCTAAAAGGACTTCTATCATTAATCCAGGATAAATGTTGCCATTTACCTCTAACGACCTACCCACTAACATCGGACGAGCAGCCCTACATGCGTTAGCCTATTTGGTCTTTCAACTCCCGGGGTTTACCAACCTTGCTATCACTAACAAAGCTCGTGAGCTCTTACCTCACGTTTTCACCCTTATCCCAATACAAGATTAGGACGGTATATTTTCTGTGGCACTTTCCGTGGCTTAGGTCTTCACCCCTAAACCCCTTCCCGTTAGGAAGCGAGATGCTCTTTGTTGCCCAGACTTTCCTCCTCAATATAAAATTGCGGCGATAGAACGGTTTGCATTAAGTGCAAAGGTAATCTTTTATTCTGTTTTTATAGCTTTTAAACCTCGTAGGTTTTAAAAACCTACGAGGTTTGGTTTTGGTCGGAAATGCAAAAAAAAAGACTTACGAAGTTTTAGAAACTTCGTAAGTCTAACTGAAATAGAGATGCTATTTACAGTTTTGCAAATCCTTTGCTACTTGTTCATAGGTGTACATTCCTTGCTGGTTACCAAATGAATTGGTCACGTACACCATTACTTGGGCAATATCAATATCGTGCAGGTCTTTAAACGCTGGCATTTTTTCTTGATAGGTTTTGCCGTGAATCTGCATAGGCTCATTAGCACCATTTTTAATATAGCAAGCTAATTTTTGCTTATTTACCTTCAAAAATACCGTATCAGTGAGTGGGGGAGCCAACTCGCCTAAGCCTTCGCCATTGGCACCATGGCAATTCTGACATCTGGCCACGTAAATATCTTTTCCATTGGAGAGATATTTAGCCATTTCAATTTCACTTGCACTTTGGCAAGCATTAATCACAACGGCTATTGCCGTTAAGAAAAAGGTATAAACAACCATCTTCTTAACGCTGATGCTTCTAACTTTTGATTTTTGGCTTTTCACTTCCCTAGTTTTTCTCTGCTAACAAAATATCCATATCGCTTTTCAGCTTTTCTACTTCTTCAGGTTTAGTGCCGTCGTAAGCTCCTCTAATGCGTTTATGTTTATCCACAAGTACTAACCAGCCTTGGTGCACATAACCGTCGGTGGCTGCGCTATCTTCCTGTACTGCTACTAAGTAATCTTTCTCCGCTAAGCCATATACTTCTTTTTTATCCCCATATAAAAACTGCCATTGGGGTACATCAACACCTAGTTTTTGTGCATACTTTTTCAAAACAGAAGGTTTGTCGTATTTAAAATCGATGGTATGGGAAAGAAACATTACTTCTGGATTGCCTTTGTACTTGTCGTAAATGGTTTTCATGTTACGGTGCATCACAGGGCAAATGGTGGTACAAGAAGTAAAGAAAAAATCGGCCACGTAAATCTTGTTGTTAAAGGCATCTTGCGTTACCTCAACGCTATCTTGGTTCAAAAACTTAAAGTTGGGTATCGTTTTGTAAACGGTATCTATCTTTTCGTTACCATTGGCATCTTTCGTGATTTTTGCCTCACGGTCGCCGTAAATAGGTAATTTTTTCTCTTGGGTACAAGCTGCTCCGAACAATAATGTTCCGAATGCAGCATATAGGATTAATTTTTTCATTTATTTAAGATATTTTTCAGGGTTTTTATCAAATTTCATTTGGCAGCTTTTGCTGCAAAATACATATTCCTTTTTGCTGAAAGTGCTTTTAATACTGCTTGACGCTTTCACTTTCATTTTACAAACGGGGTCTACTTTCAAGCTGTCGCTAACAGCAGTTTTTTGAAATTCATTGGTAGTGGCGTTTCCCTGTGTCCACCAGCCACCAAGGGCAAAAATACAGATTATTAAAGTTGTTTTCATATTACATTAGGGGTTTATGCCACAGATGCACGGATTTTATCTTTTCGTCATTTCGATCCCGAAGGTTCGCGATCGAAATGACGAAGTACGTGCTTAAAATGTTATTATCTGTGCATCTGTGGCTAATTCATCATTATTTCATAAAAGGTTTTGCCTGTTCAATGGCTTTTTCTAACTGAACTTGTACTTGTTTTACACTATCTAGCTGATTTTTGAAGTACTTTAGAGCATCTGCTTTTGAGCCTTTAAAATCAAGTTGAAAACTATGCATCCAGTCCATCATTTTCTCATCTGCTAAATTGAGTTGATGAATAGAATTTTGTAGCGCAATGGTGTCTCCATCTTTCTGCTGACGTTTCTGTTGCAACAAACTATCTAACTTGAAGGTCGTTTTTATTGCTTTTTCGTTAATCACCATTGCTTCGTTATGCAAATCGTCGATGGTTTGTTTAATAGCCTGCTCGTTATCTTGTTGCTGACAAGCCGTGAAAGCCAGGATAATGATTAAGCTTAGATACTTTATTTTATTCATGATGTTAAATTTTAAAATGGAACTGAAAAATGAAGCATTAATCGATTTCCTGCTTTGGCTCTCTTGTTAGCTAATTCCTGACCAATCACATTTTGGTAATTGGCACCGACCGAAAACTTACTCACCGCTAATTCAAAACCCGTAACCAAGGCGGTGGAGTAGCCTCCAGAAACGTCCATTTCATATTTGCCTTGCTCCATATCTTTGGTGGCGGTTTCATATAAAATGCCTGCATTTGGCGCAATGGTGAGCTGGTGGAATAACCTAAACTTATAATACAACAGGGCATTTGTACTTAGCTTATTACCATATCTATAGCCGTATTTATTCTCGGTGTTGATTTTGTAATTGGCATTGAGGTTAAGCCCTAAGTCATTTAATCGGATATCATAAGCGGCATTCAGAGTAAAGTCAGTACTTGCTGTTCCTAATTGAAAGTTGTTGGGGTTTTCTTGGATAGCCAAACGTTCACTAGGCTCGTATTTTCCCGTTGGAAGTTTAACGCCAGCACCCAGCCAAAGTGAGTGTACCAACAGTTTACTGTTAAGCGTATTGGTTTGGGTAAACAGATTGTAATAACCCATTAATGCAATATCGCCCAAACCTTGTTTATTACCCGTATTGGCTTGCGAACTACGCTGATTGAAGTTATACGGTATAAAAGCAAGTGTCCGAAAACGCTTTCCGAAATTCCAGCCACCCCAAAGCTCTGCGCTTTGATAGGTTTCGTCTGTAGATAGTGGCGTAATATTTCCCTGAGGGCCTAAATGTGTTTGTAGGGTTTTATGCTGATACCTGAGACCGATAAAACGTTTGTTGTATTCGGGCAAGATACCAATATAGTAACTGCCAACACCACAACCGCATATATCACAAGCAAGCAATGTTAAAGGACTTGATAATAAAATCAATAGAAGTATTTTCTTAAAGTTCATTACTGTTCTGCTAAAAGTTTATTATTAATGAATTCCTCGTCATTTAAAGTGTTTAAAAAAGCGAGTAATTTGCTTTTTTCATCACTATTGATAGCAATACCTCTCGTTCCATTAGCAACTAATGACGGATCGAGGTTTGGCGTGTTTTGTACCTCACGGATATAGTGGTCAAAGACAGCATCTAAACTCAAAAACCTACCGTCGTGCATGTAGGGCGCTGTGTATTTGAGGTTACGCAACGAAGGCACCTTGAATTTGTATTTATCGCCTTCTAAGAGTGTTGCTGTGTACAATCCCAAATCATTGATGGCACTTGGCGCTAAACCATTGTTCCTGAAATTACCATCGGTAAAGAGCGGTTCTTTATGACAGTTGCCACATTTGTTTTTAAAGATTTCATAACCTTCGGCTTCTATGGCACTAAAACTGGCATTTTGTTCTTTACGCATTACTTTGTCGTACTTGGCATTACTGCTCACACACATCAACATGAATTGAGAAAGGGCTTTCATGAAATTGGCAGTACTGATTTGCTCCGAGCCAAAAGCGGCCTTGAACTTATTCTTATAAGTAGGCATTGCACGGAGTTTATTCAACACATTTTCAAGGTCCTCATCCATTTCTTCGTGCGTAGTAATGGGCACAATAGGCTGTAAATCCAAATCGAATACACCGCCGCCCCACATAAAGGCTTTGTTCCAAGCCAAGTTCATAATAGGAGGAGAGTTACGCGTACCTAATCGGTCATCAATGCCATGGCTAACATCATGTCCATGCTGTGTAAATGCCGAAGATTGAATGTGACATGATCCGCAACTGATGGTGTTATCCCTTGAAAGTCTGGGTTCGTAAAACAACATTCTCCCTAACTCAAAACCATCTTTAGTGATAGGGTTATTGGCAAAAGCATAAACGGGTTCTGGAAAGTTTTTGGGCTTTTGAAAGCCCAAAAAACTTGCTATTTGCTCTTTTGCATCATCACTTTTTTTACAAGCGTATACAAAGAGCAGTACCAGAAAAAGGTATTTTAAATAGCTCAATTTCATCACTAGTTCTCCGTATGGTCATGCGTAAACAGTCCGTTAAAGTTTTTAGCAAGGTTAGTGGAGTAGGCACTGAACATTACATTTGGATTTTCCTTAATGCTTAGTGTAGTGCTTCCATTAAAGAACTTCATGATGTCCACAAAAAGATGAATGTTGCTTTGTCTTCCTTTCCTCACCTTGGCAATTCCTGCCGCATTTAAATCAACAGTAATGGTTTTAATGTTGTTGATGGTTGGTGCACTGTAACCACCAAATCCGCCAATATGGTACCTAAATTGTTTTTTACCTGTGGGATCTCCCTGTTGGTCGTCACTAATTACCGTTGAGTTGCCTTCCAATTTGAAGAAAATGTAGCCAGCGTTCCAACCCCAGTACATTCCGCCACCCCCGTGGCCTCCACCTGCTGCTGGGTCTAAAACACCCACTCTTTTGTCGATAGGCATCGTGCTTCTCAAACTATCTACGCCTAAAACAAAGGTCAATTTGCTGTAATCGCCTTCTGGTACCTTAACCGTAGCAAACCTTGTGGCTTTATCGGCACCGTTCACCATAAAATAGGAACTGTCTTGTGGAACCGTATACTGTTGGCCACTGGTAGTGGTTACTTTGATATTACTCACAAAATATTGCAACATACTGATGCTGAAAGGTTCGCCTTTGGCATTGGTATAAGGTATTGCGGTATTGTTAAAGGTCAATGTCCTGCCACCAACAATGTTGTCGAACTCCACAGAAAGGGAAGCGAGGTTCTTTTCATCAAAATCAGGAGCAGTGCTGTCGCTTTTCTTGCAAGCGGTAAATAGAAGGGCAGAAAGTATAATTAATAAGAATATTTTTTTCATAATAAGGATCTTGGAAATGGTATGTAATGCTAAATAGCATCCATATCATTTCATTTAAAAAATAATAAACAGTTCATAAAGTGGCATTTAAGAAAGATGCTTTCTTAATAAGATTTTATGTTCATTCGCGGAAACCCCAACAACGTCATTGCAAAGCACAAAGCAGCCTTAAAGCAATAATAATTTATCTCATACTAATGAGATTGCTTCGTGCCTCGTAATAACGAACTATGAATGAATAAAGCAATACACAACACTTCCCATGATTTGGGATTGCTATTGTAGGCCACTAAGAAATGATTAAGCTACCTTTGGTGGGTGGAAGATGGTGTTGGGCTTACCTACTGGCTTTTGCTGTAGATAATGTGGGATAGCTGTTTCTACCTCGGTTTCGAAGGTTTTAAAAACCAAAAGCGGTTTTTCTGGTGCTACCGTTTCAATCACGCGTTTTACATGCTCTTGCTCTTGCTTGTTTTTTTGCTCAAGCTCTTTAAGTTTAATGTCCAAAAAACACTTTCCCTCACAATGAAGCGCTGGTTTGTCTTTGTTGGTACACAGTACAGAAGAGATGTAAGCTTTGTTGAAATGGTAGGAGGTAGAAACAATCCAATAATTAAAGCAGTTGGCCATCACGCCAACCAGCAATACTACTGCAATTAGTTTTCTACAGATTTTCATTGCGGGCAAAGTTATGAAAAGTAGTAGAATAATGGCAATGAATGGGAAAAATGATGATTAAAAAGTATTGAAAGTATATTTTGCAAGCTAAAGCCTGATAAGCAAATAATTATATTGACCTATACAAAAATCCGAAGGATTTCAATAACTGCAGAAAAGATATTATAATCCGAGACATTCGACTCCTTAGGAGTCGCACCCATGTCATTGATGCTGTTCTTACAAACATTTGATATATAATAGTTTATAGTGAAATTGAATATACCTGCGGGCACCAAGTTTAGGTGTTAATGGAGTATGATTTTATAGCGCTTTAACCGTTCCCGCCTACGTGGAAATGACGCACGGGTGAATGCTAGTGCAATACCACTTCGCTTAACAGCACTTATAATAAACTTTAACTTTCTGTTCCTTCTCCGACCAGGCGATGTAAACATTGTGGTCTTTGCCCAAACGATAATCGAAGCCATTCAATCCGTTTTGTTTAAGCTCATTGTAGAAAGCCTTATCGGGAACGTTCTTGTCTGGTTGTTCATCTGGCGTAACTGCTGGTTCTAAAAAGTGATGGTCTTCAAAAAAATAGGAGATTTCTTCTTTAAGGAACCGCATTTTATCCTTTTCCTTAGTCATTTCGGCAGTAGCCAAGTAATTTTTCAGCAACTCGCTGGTTTTAATTTCCTGCCTGTAAATTTCTTTTCCTTCAAAAGATCTGATGGTAAACAGCAGTTGCCTGTCTTTACTGTTGCTGCCTACAATGGCCACTGTAAAAGTATCCAGTTTCACTTTATCAGAAAAAGCGAAAGTACTGGTGTTTTTAAGTCCCTCAGTTGAATCAGAATCCTTTTCCGATACGGAGGAATTACAGGCGCTTAAAAGGCCCACAAGCGATAAAGCGATGATGACTCTTTTCATGGCAATAGATTTTAGGCCTTAATATAAAGAATTATTTAGATATTTTCTTAAGGTCTTCAGGAGTATCTATGGCAATAGTTTCTAGGTGGGTCACTTTGGTTTTAATGGTAAAACCATTCTCTAACCAACGTAGTTGTTCCAAACTTTCTGTGATTTCTAACGTAGAAGGCTTCAATTTGGTTAAGGCAAGCAACACATCTCTGCGATAGCCATAAATACCAATATGCTTATAGAACTGATGTGCATTTAACCAATTCTCTTTTTCTGTATTACGAAGATAGGGGATGGTTTGTCTGCTGAAATATAAAGCTTCCTGTTGCGCATTGATCACTACCTTAGGAATGTTCACATTAAAGAGTTCTTCTTCAGTAGTGATCTCCTTAATTAAAGTAGCCAGCTGGGTTTTATTATCTGAAAAGCAAGTGCCTAATAAGGCTATTTGCTCTGGACTGATATAAGGCTCATCGCCCTGAATATTGATGATGATATCATACTCGGGCATTTTTTCGGCAACTTCGGCGCAGCGATCTGTTCCACTTTGATGTGTATTGCCCGTCATCACGTATTGACCGCCAAAATTGTTCACTTCTTCAGCAATACGTTCATCATCGGTAGCCACCACCACATGAGCTAAACCTTCAGTTTTGATAGATTGCTCATACACCCTTTGAATCATTGTTTTACCATGAATATCAACTAGTGGCTTACCTGGAAAACGGGTAGAGGCGTATCTTGCTGGAATAATGCCAAGAATCTTCATCGTGAATAAATCAATTGAAAAATAATAAATAAAAGAATAAGTGCTAAAAAGATATATCCAGCAGGATGGGCAAAGTTAAATGTCCACCCCATGATGGGATTTCTTTTTGGCACAACCATTCGATGATCTTTTTTGTTAAAGTAAAAGATTCCCCACTTCCAGTTTTCTGGGTCTTCCTGTTGAAAATCTTTACTCATCAGCTTTAAAATAATCCGTTAATTTCGGCTTCTATCGCTTGGATAATGGTTCCTAAATCTTCTGGATTATTGGTGAAATCTAGTTTGTCCTTATCCAAAATTAACAACTTACCTAACTTATAGTTTTTGATCCAAGTCTCGTATTTCTCGTTCAATTTCGAAAGGTAATCGATACGGATACTGGCTTCATATTCTCTGCCTCTGCGTTGAATATTATTGACTAGGGTAGGTACCGAAGCTCTTAAATAAACCAACAAATCAGGAGGCTTGATGAACGAAGTAATGTTATCGAAAATCGCTCTGTAGTTATCATGATCGCGGGTAGTCATTAAACCCATTTCATGAAGATTATCAGCAAAAATATGCGCATCTTCATAAATGGTACGATCTTGTATCACATTGCTCTTATTCTGATCAATTTCTACAATCTGCTGAAAGCGACTGTTCAAGAAATAGATTTGAAGGTTAAAGCTCCAACGTTTCATGTCGCTATAAAAATCCTCTAAGTAAGGATTGTTATCTACAGCCTCATAAAGTGCTTCCCATCCGTAATTTTTGGCCAAAAGCCCTGTTAGTGTCGTTTTTCCAGCACCTATGTTGCCTACTATAGCTATATGCATATTTCTTATTAAGTGTTAAGTAAAGCGTATTCCGATTGGCGTTATTATTTCATTACGCTTATCGCGATACGCAATACTACAAATTAAAAACTTTTAAAACCTATTAACTCACGTACTTCTTTAATTGTTTTTTGAGCGCTTTCTCTCGCTTTTTCAGCGCCTAAACGAGCCACTTTTTGCAGATAGTCGTTATCATCTACAATATCATTGATTCTTTCTCTCACTGGATTGGTAGCGATGATCATGTCCTCGGCCAATTGTTTCTTGAAATCACCGTAACGGATGGCCATTTTGTTGTAAAGATCATCAAAGTGGTTCAATGTATCTGCAGGCGAAACAATTTTCATTAAATCAAACAGATTCTGGATAGCTTCTGGCTTTTCCTGATTTTCTTCACTTGGTCCGCTATCGGTTACTGCCCTTGAAACCTTTTTGCGAATGGCTTCTGGGGTATCAGATAAATAAATGCAGTTAGCATCACCTTCAGATTTACCCATTTTACCTTTTCCATCTAAGCCAGGTACTTTTACCAATTTCTCTGTGTAGCTAAAAGCATAGGGTTCTGGGAAATATTCTTGATTATAAAGACGGTTAAAGCGATTACCAAAGGTACGGGCCATTTCTAAATGTTGCTCCTGATCTTTCCCTACAGGTACTTTAGTGGCCTTGTGGATCAAAATATCAGCAGCCATCAATACTGGATAGGTAAGCAAACCCGCATTTACATTATCAGGATTTCCACGTACTTTATCTTTAAAAGAAGTAGCCCTTTCCAGCTCACCTAAATAGGCATTCATGTTTAGGTATAGGTACAATTCAATAATTTCTGGCACATCAGATTGTACGTAAATGGTGCTTTCTTCTGGGTTTAGGCCGCAAGCAAGATAATCTACCAATACGTTTTTGATGTTTCCGTGAAGGTTTTCTGGGGTAGGGTGTGTTGTTAGGGAGTGCCAATCAGCAATGAAAAAATAGCAATTATACTCTTCCTGCATCTTGATGAAGTTTTTTACCGCACCATAGTAATTACCTAAATGGAGTTTTCCTGTGGACCGAATTCCACTAACAACTGTTTCTTTCATGAGGCCGAAATTAAGTAAAAAACTGAATAGTGTGAAGGATGTTGAATTCGTAAAATTAAATTTAAAAGCATTTGACAAACATGAGCATGCCTATAATCATCCTATTGGCGTTGAACCTCAACGATTTTGAAAAAAACATTTGCTACTTACCCTAAAATTGTATTTTTGATTTCGATGATTAAGCTGCTCCGAAAGATACATTGGGTTTATTGCCTGTTATGCCTTTCCCTGATTTTTATATTGTTTTGGCCATTTTATTATTGGTTTACAAGACATCCTAGGTACTATGGTATCCTGAACAAGTTTAGAACCGTGCACTCGTTTACCGCGGCTGCATTATCTGGTATTTTCTTTAATTTCAAGTTTGAGAAAGCACTGGATAAAAACCAGACTTATATCTTTTGTGCCAACCACACTTCTAATTTAGATATCATCATTTTCTGCGTTTTAGCTAGAGGAAGGTATCATTTTATGGGTAAGGAAGAGTTAATGAAGAATCCTTTGTTGGGTATTTTCTTTACCACCATTGATATTGCCGTTTCAAGAGCCAGCAAGATTTCTTCTTTTAGGGCGTTTAAAAAAGCGGGAGATAATTTGGAAAGCGGTATGAGCTTGATTATTTTTCCAGAAGGTAAAATAGACGATGCCTATCCGCCAGTATTACAGGATTTCAAAAGTGGTCCGTTTAGGCTAGCCATCGAAAAAAACATTCCCATTGTTCCTGTAAGTATTACTAATATATGGAAAGTAATGTGGGATGATGGGTCTAAATATGGCACCAGACCAGGCATTGTAGAGGTATATGTGCACGAACCAATTTTAACCAGTATCTTAGCGGTTGAAAACGATGAAGTGCTAAAGAACGACGTTTACGATAAGATTAACAGTAAATTAGGGTTTAAGTAGTAAGTTTTACGAAATACGTTTTGAGTTTTACAACCTCATCACGTACAACTTGTAACAAAATATGGTAATAGATAAACAAACCGTACATAAAGTGGCCGATTTGGCGAGAATTGAAATCAAGGATAATGAGGTGGAGAACCTTACCAAGGAGATGAACAAGATTCTTACCTTTATGGAAAAGCTAAACGAATTGGATACAGAAGGAGTGAAGCCACTTGTTTACATGAATGAAGAGGCCAATGTTTGGCGTGAAGATGTAGCCAAGAACGAAATTAGTGTAAAAGATGGCTTGAAAAACGCCGCTTTGCACAACGAACGTTTCTTTATGGTACCAAAGATTATCGAAAAATAATATTAGCTTGTAACATTGCGACGAGCATACTCGTCTAAAAAACAAAACAGCAATGCAGAAAGAACTCATTACCATTAAAGATATTGGCCGTAAATATGTCATTGGCACGGAGGTAATCCACGCACTCAAATCAGTAAGTTTAACCATTAAAAAAGGCGAATTTGTTGCCCTAATGGGACCATCGGGTTCTGGAAAATCAACCTTAATGAATATTTTAGGTTGTTTAGATACACCTACCAATGGTCAATACGTGCTAAATGGCATTGATGTGAGCCGCATGAGCGATAATGAATTGGCTGAAGTTAGGAACAAAGAAATTGGTTTCGTTTTCCAGACCTTTAATCTTTTACCGCGATCAACTTCTTTAGATAACGTAGCCCTGCCCTTAATTTATGCTGGAGCTAGCAAAAAAGAGCGTGATGAAAGAGCTCAAAAAGCTTTAGAAAATGTGGGCTTAGGCAATAGGGTAACGCACAAACCCAACGAATTATCGGGTGGTCAGCGCCAGAGGGTTGCTGTTGCAAGGGCTTTGATCAATGATCCGTCTATTATTTTAGCGGATGAGCCAACTGGAAACTTGGATACTAAAACTTCTATTGAAATTATGGGCCTTTTAGAGGAAATCCACAGCAAGGGAAATACCATTATCCTGGTTACCCACGAAGAGGATATTGCCCAACATGCCCATCGTATTGTACGTATGCGTGATGGTTTGGTTGAAAACGATTATGTGAACGAAGAAGTAAAATCAGTTTCACCACGTTTAAAAGCCATACAAGAAAGCGGTAACGATTTTGAGAATATTGTTTAAGTAGTACGTTGAAAGTTTTACGTTATAGGTTATACAAACGCTTATTTTAGTCTACAGTCCACACACGTAAAACTTATTACTTAAAACTTCTAACTTTCTAAACATGAAAATATACACCAAAACAGGAGATAAAGGCCTTACTTCCCTCATAGGGGGTACTCGTGTGGCCAAACATCACATTCGGATAGAAAGCTATGGTACCGTAGATGAGCTTAATTCCTACATTGGACTTATCGGTTGTCAGGAAATTGATCCTCATCACCAATTGATCTTAAAAGAAATACAAGACAGGCTTTTTACGGTTGGAGCCTCATTGGCTGCCGATCCTGAAAAATCTAAAATGAAAATTCCAGATTTGCTGGACGAAGATATTGCTTTACTGGAAACCGAAATAGATCAGATGAACGAGGTTTTGCCCGAATTAAAGCATTTTATTTTACCTGGTGGAAATACGACGGTATCTTATTGCCATATAGCCAGATGTGTTTGCAGAAGGGCTGAAAGGCTTACGGTAGCCCTTTCTGAAAGCAGTTTTGTTGACAGTAAAGTTACAGTTTACCTGAACAGATTAAGTGATTATTTGTTCATATTAGGCCGTAAATTAGGCTATGACGCAAAGGCTGTGGAAAACATTTGGCTGCCTAGAGTAAAATAATAGAAAAAATATTTGCTTAGCTCAATTTTTTTCACATGTTTTGCGAAAATAGAATTGACGAATTAATAATTTATTAACGATATGTATTGGACCTTAGAACTAGCATCACATTTGGAAGACGCCCCATGGCCAGCAACTAAAGATGAATTAATTGATTATGCCATTCGCTCAGGAGCGCCTGTAGAGGTTATTGAAAACCTACAAGCTCTGGAAGATGATGGTGAACCTTATGAAACCATCGAAGAAATTTGGCCAGATTATCCTACCAAAGATGATTTCTTCTTCAATGAAGATGAATATTAAGAAAATATAAAGTCCCGCAGGTGCGGGACTTTTGTTTTTTAATGCAGTACGGTTCCTTCTTTACGGTAGTTTCGGGTTATGAATAGAACTACTATTGAATAGTCCAAAGATCTCTCTCCCGAACATTCGGGATCGAGATGACGTGCTATGAGTTGTGCAGTACAGGTTTGACGTTACCGTCATTTCGATCCCGAATGTTCGGTAGAGAACCGAAGCTCAACGAAGTTAAACCTTTGAAAATGCTTATAAAACTTGCTACTTGAATATTTTGATTTATTCTGAAAGATGGCGAATCAAATTTAGCGCAGTAAATAGAAAATTTAACTAGATAGTCCAAAGATCTCTCCGCTACGGTCGAGATGACGTGCTATGAGTTGTGCAGTACAGGTTTGACGTTACCATCATTTCGAGCGCAGCCGAGAAATCTTTGAAAATGCTATAGAGATTCCTCGTCGCTACGCTTCCCTCGGAATGACAGAATAGGGTAGTGAGCTCTCGACAGCAAAAGGGGTGGTTCTCACGAAATGACAAAATATTTTAATAATACTGCTCAATTACCGCCTTAAACACTACATACTCCTGCTGTATTTGCGTAAAGAGGTAAAACGTTTCTTGGTTTGGTTTAATCTTAAGCTTTTTCACTAGGTTTTCGGCTCGCTCAGGGAAGTTTCTAACGATCACGTTGCCTTGCAGGTTCTTTTCTTTTTTAAGCTCGTTAGGGGCATAAATTTGCGTTATCTTAAATATGCGACCGATAAAATCCTGTTTGAGCTCTTCGGAGAAATACAAATGACTTTGTTTCCCAAGCTTTGTTAAAGCAAATGCATTGGCAATAGCATTAAAAGCGCCACTTTTCATCAATGCTGCATCGGGTTCGTATAGGTAACCTGTGCTTGCTGCCTTTTCCATCAAAATAGCATTACTGTCATCTTGTAAGGGCAGTTCAATTTGCTTGGTGGTTGAATTTAACGTAGCACAAATGATTTTTGTTTCCGTATTAAAATCCCTGTCAATTACCCACAACAGCTCCTTGCATTCATTTTTGACGCTTACAATGTGAATCTCGGAAACATGTTTCAGTTCCGTTAAACCCGCTTGAAGGTCCAATAGTGGGGAGGTTTTAATGATGATTCGTTCGGCTTTATTCAATAATAACTCGAAATGAGACACCACATCTGGTGTACAATCGGCCAGTTTAAATACCTTACCACTAGTACTTCTTCTGGCGGGGTCAATATAAATGGTGTCGAATGTTACTTCATTTTCCGAGAGATAGACTAAACCGTCTACAGCGAGACATTGAATAGATTTTGCACCCAATAATTCAGCATTATGAGTAGAAATGGCCGAGAGTTCGGCGTTGATTTCGCAGCTATAAACTTCCTCCATTTTTTTGGAGAAGTAAAAACTATCTACACCAAAACCTGCGGTAATATCAATAAGGCATTTGCCTTTAGCCAAAGTACTTTTGTATGCAGCAGTATCTTCGGAAGATGTTTGCTCAATGGATAAAGTAGTCGGATAATAGATCTCTTTCGTTTTAAACCAAGTCGGCAGCTTCTTTTCCGCTTTCTTTTTCGATGCAATTTGATTGGCCAATTCTGCCGAACTTACCTCAGGAAAAGGAGATTTTGATAGCACAATTTTACTTACATCAGCATTTAAATGACTGTCGATGTAATCTTGCACTTCCTTTCCTAGGATATTTTTGTTCATTGATTTAGCTATTAGGGACTAGGAGCTAGTGGTTAGTAATTAGAATTATTCGGAATCACTAACCATATAGCGATTAAACAATATCACAATTGATAACCATACTACAATTAATCTCTATTCTTCACCACCATTTGACAGGTATTACGGCTTTTTACTTCTAACCAAACTTTCTTGTCGGTAGTTACTCTATCAATGGTTTGCTGGTTGTAATAGCGTATAGTCACCAACTCCATGTTTTTATTGTATTTCACCTTAAAATCCGCTGATAAATCGTTAATCAGGTTCTCAATTTTATGGTCGTCTTCGTCAACGCTTACCGAAAAGCTAATGGCCGAATTGAGCATGGTGTTTACCTTCACTTTGTTTTTGTGTAGAATGGCAAAAATATGGCTCAAATTTTCTTCAATAATGAACGAAAAATCTTTAGGCGAAATAGATAACAACACCTGATTAACCTTGAATATAAACGAAGGAACTGGAATGGTGGTTACTTCGCTGCTAATTTCCGTGCCTTTTTCTTCTGGATGAATGAAAGACCTTACATACAAAGGAATGCTCTTATTCTGTATAGGTTTAATGGTTTTCGGGTGAATCACCGTAGCGCCATAGTAAGTTAGCTCAATGGCATCATGATAGGAGAGTTGTGGAATTTTTTCTGTCTCATCAAACCATTTTGGGTCGGCATTTAATACCCCTGGAACATCTTTCCAAATGGTCATTTTCTCGGCATCAAGTGCTGCACTAAAAATTGCGGCACTATAATCTGAACCTTCACGACCTAAAGTACTGGTGAAATTTTCACTGGTTGCTCCAATAAAGCCCTGTGTTAAAACAATACCTTGTTCTAAATAGCTAGGCAACTGCTTCTGTATCACTTGAGTGGTTTTATCCCACTGCACATTTGCTTCTCGGTAATTGTTATCCGTTTGGATATAATTCCTAGCGTCTTGCCAAATCGCAAAAGTGCCTTGTTGGTTCAAATAAGCAGCAATAATTTTGGAAGAAACCAATTCGCCAATAGAAACAATTTGGTCATAAAGGTAGTCCGCACTGTCTTCAGCGTCTTCCTCTAAAAGCCATTCAATTTCCACAAAAGTATTGGCGACATCGTTATACACTGGATTTTTGGTATCTGGAAACAGTTTTCCAATGATATCAAAATGAAAAGCCTTGATGTTTTCAAGCAGTTGATGCTGGTTTTCATCACCATTAATGTGTGCAAAGGCTAATTCTTGCAGCCTGTCCGTTGTTTTGTCTATTGCCGATACAACCACCAATAAGTTTTTTGGGCCGTACGACTGTATAATTTGAGTAACGTTTTTTATTCCTTCGATGTTTTTGATGGATGCTCCACCAAATTTGTATACCTGCATTTATTCTATAGGTGTTAAGATGGTTTGTGGTTTAGCAATACCGCCAAGGGCTGTAAAAGGGATAACCAATTCAGTGGTTCCTTCGGCGTATGCTTTAATTTCATAAGGATTGTAAAGGAAATTCAGGCCTTTATCGCTCACATAAAATGCTGCTGGCAAGGAGAATTTTCCATTGGTAAAAAAGTAGCGTTTATCTAATGGCTCTGTAGCACTTATTTTCTCATTTTTTCTGAAGATGCCTTCTGCTACTTTAAGTAAATCAGCTTTTTTATTCGGCAAAATCAACGAATCTAATACAATAGGTTGATTGGTTTTAGGGTTATAATTGATGTAGGAAATAGAGGTGTTACCATGTGCACCGCCAGCATAATCAGAATGGATATACTTGAGGGCAATGTAATCATGCAATTGACGCATTACTTTAATGTCAATCAGCAAATACCACCATTGAGCTGTTCCAGGGTTCTGCATATAAAAATCGTTATAGCCTCTAATGAAACTACTGGCCACATCTTCATAAGCGGTAGGATGTTCATCTTTCCCGAAGTAATCGAACACCTGTTTTTTGATGTAGTGGTTTAAGCTGTCATTCTCAAAAATTGGATATCTTACCACTGCATTTGCCGTATCTGCTTCCGCATTTACACCTGGTTTTACTAAATTATTACTTACCACCTTTACCGAATCGTAACGATAGGTTAGCGTGTCATTTTCAGCAGTAATTACATGGGCAACTTTTTTGTCCTTGTTTTCATTTCTACAAGCCATTAACAAACTAACAGCTACTAGGGGTAAGATAATTTTTTTCATATCTATAAGATTTAATTTAGGGCTTCCAATTGTTCTTTGGAAAAGGAAGCATTTAACCATTCACTTTCATATCCTGCGCCATACTTGTCGTAAAAGTTAATGGCAGGAGTGTTCCAGTCAAGTACTTGCCAGTTCATCCCATTAAAATTTCCTTCTTTAGCTTCTTGCACCACACGGTCGAACAGTAGTTTTCCAATGCCTTTCCCGCGATAGCTTTCTGTAACCAAAAAGTCTTCCAAATATAAACGACTACCTTTCCAAGTGGAGTATCTCACATAAAACAACGCTAGACCAATGATGTTTTCGCCATCAACAGCCACAAATGATTTCCATACTGGATTTTCTCCAAAGCCAGCCGCTACAAACTCTTCCAAGGTAACCGTCACTTCTTGTGGTGCTTTTTCATAAATGGCCAATTCCATAATCAGTTCCAATAAGCGGGGACAGTCTTCGGCAGTTGCTCTTCTTAATTTAATATTCATTTTTTATTAGGTACTAGTGGTTAGGAACTAGTGGTTAGTGGTTAGTTATTTGAGTTATACTAATCTCCATTTTAAACTTCCCGACTTTCCAACTTTAAACTTTCTAACTTTCCGACTTTCAACTTATTTACTCCTTATTCTTCCAGTGTTTAATCACTCTTTTTCCAAAAATGTTGCTACCAATTCTTACCATGGTACTTCCTTCTGCAATGGCCAGTTTATAATCAGCCGACATGCCCATTGAAATTTCCGTAAAGTAATCCGCTTTTCTGAAAAAACTCACTTTCACGCCATCAAATAGCACTTTTAGTTCATTAAACTCAGCAATGGTTTGTTTCTCTTGCGCCGTATTGGTAGCAATGCCCATTAAACCTATAATGCGCACATTTTTCATGGCTTCAAATTCCTCTGAACGCAACAGTTCAATCGCTTCGTCAAAGCCTAATCCAAACTTGCTTTCCTCGTCAGCAATGTAAATCTGCAATAAGCAATCAATTACGCGTTGGTGCTTAGCGGCCTGTTTATCTATTTCCTTTAGCAGCTTTAAGCTATCTACAGATTCAATCAATTTTACAAAAGGAGCAATGTATTTAACCTTGTTCGTTTGTAGGTGACCAATTAAATGCCATTCAATATCAGCTGGTAATTGGGCTTGCTTGTCTACCATTTCCTGCACCAAATTCTCGCCAAAAACACGCTGGCCAGCTTCATAAGCTTCCATTACAGCATCTGCAGGGTGATTCTTCGAAACTGCTACCAACTTGACACCTTGGCTCTCAATTTCGTTTTTATATTTCAATAAGTTATCAGCAATGCTCATTTATCAGTATTTTTGGAGGTAAAATTAACAACCCTTTTTTAATTTGGCTAAGAAAGCTGAAGTTTTAATAAAGAAATGACGAGATTTTTGTTGCTATTTTTTTGCGCAGTGTTGGCTTTTGGCTGTAAACCTGGTATTCCAAAGGATATTGTACAACCCGCAGAAATGGAAAAAATATTATTTGATATCCATGTGGTAGACGGTTACGTATCGTCTTTTCCTACGCCAGATAGTGCCAAGAAAGTATCGGCACCTATCTACAAAGGCATTTTCAAGAAATTTGGAATCGATTCGGCTATGCATGCAAAAAGTATGGCATACTATTACAGTCGCCCTGATTTACTGTCGAAAATGTACGATAGGATTAGTACTAAGATCAACAAAAGTAGAGAAGATTTAATTAAGAAGCACGAAAAACAAACGGCAGCTGAAGCAGCCAAACAAGCAGCGCCGCAACCCGTAAAATAAATATGCTGTACCCTGAAAATTGCGAAGAGAGATTAGGTTTTAACGAAGTAAGGCAATTGGTGCGCGATTATTGCCTAAGCACCATGGGGCAAAACTTGGTTGATAAGATGCAGGTAATGACCAAGCACGACCAAATTGACAAGTTTTTGCGCCAAACCAAAGAGTTTAAAAGTATCCTGGAAAATCAGGAACCCCTACAGATCAGTACTTTTTTTGATATTAAAGTGCTGGCTGATAAAATTAAAGTAGAAGGCAGTTACTTAGTAGAAGAGGAGCTGTTCAAGATATACACTTCCCTGCAAACGGTATTTTCTGTAATCCGCTTTTTTGATGAGCGTAAAGAGGTTTATCCTAGTTTGGAAGCACTATTTGAACATCTGCCCATTGAACGGGACATTCTTAGAAAAATAGAAACGGTACTGGATGCGAAGGGTAAAATTAAGCCCAACGCCTCAACAACACTATTGGAAATCAGTACTGCCATTTCCAAAGGCGAACAAGAAGTCCGTAAAAGGATGGATTCCATCTATAAAAGTGCCGTCGCCAGCAACTGGGTAGCCGACGGTAGTTTGACCATTCGTGATGGGAGGATGTGTATTCCAATTTTAGCTGAGAACAAACGTAAAATCAAAGGCTTTATCCACGATGAGTCCGCCAGCGGACAAACAGTTTATTTGGAGCCAGAAGAAGTTTTTACGCTAAATAACAAACTCCGTGATCTGGAATTTGATAAACGCAGAGAGATTATTCGTATCCTAATAGCCACTACCACTGAACTTAGGCCATATATTCCGATATTACTTTCGTATCACGGATTTTTAACCAAGTTAGATTTTGTAAGGGCAAAAGCTTTGTTCGCCATAAAAATTGGTGCCCATATGCCCGTATTGGTAAAGGAACCTAAAACAAAGTTGATCAATGCCCAACACCCTTTACTGTTACTATCCTTTGCCAATGATCAAAAAAGCGTAGTGCCTTTAAACATCCACTTAAATGAAGGCATGCGGATTGTGTTGGTTTCGGGACCTAATGCGGGTGGTAAATCGGTTTGTATGAAAACCGTTGGACTTTTGCAGATGATGTTGCAAACAGGTTTATTGGTACCTGCGGACGAGCATAGCGAAATGGGAATTTTCAATCAGATTTTTGCAGATATAGGTGACGACCAGTCCATAGAATCGGACTTAAGTACCTACAGTGCACACTTGAAAAAGATGCGCTATTTTGTAGAACATGCCAATCCTAAGACCTTAGTGCTAATTGATGAGTTTGGAACAGGAACCGATCCGCAGTTTGGCGGACCTATGGCCGAGGCGGTACTTGAGGTACTTAATCAAAAAAAGGTGCGAGGTGTAATTACCACCCACTATTCTAACCTTAAACTTTTTGCTGGCGATACCGAAGGACTGGAAAATGCATCCATGTTATTTGACAATGGCAAGATGAAGCCTCTTTATATTTTAGATATTGGAAAGCCTGGAAGTTCTTATGCTTTTGAAATTGCCCAAAACATTGGCTTGCAAAAGGAAGTATTAGCATTGGCGAGACAAAAGATTGGGACCAACCAAAATAGTATCGATAGCTTATTGGTGAACTTGGAGCGGGAAAAACGCCAAGTGCACGAAACCAAGGTGAAACTGGCCAATCAACAGAATAAGTTGAACCAGCTGCTTTCTGAAAATGAAAAGCAAAAATCTTTTCTAGAGGAGAATAAGAAAACGTTGATTAAAGACGCGAAAGTAGAGGCTCAAAATATCATTAAAGATGCCAATAAGCTGGTAGAAAATACCATTGCGCAAATTAAAAAGAAACAGGCTGATAGGGAAGCTACCCGAGAAATTAGGCAGAACCTAAAGCAAGGACTGGCTAAAAATGAAGTAAAGCCAGAGCCGAAACCTGTGATAGAATTTGATGATACTGAAATTGAAGTTGGAGACTGGGTTCAATTGCTTGGCACCGAAAATACTGGACAAATTTTAGAAATCAATAAGAATAACTTAGTGGTTGCTTTTGGTGATTTGCGTTCGGTAGTAAAACGTAACCGAGTACAAAAAATTAGTAACCGACAGGTGAAAAAGCTAGTGCAGCGTACTTCATTTACCAATAACTTAAGTGATGCCGTGAGCAACTTTAGGGCCGAACTTGACTTGCGTGGTATGCGTGGTGAAGTGGCTTTACAGGAATTAGAGAATTACATGGACAAAGCTGTAATGCTAGGTTTTCCATCCATTAAAATTATACACGGTAAAGGCGACGGTATTTTACGAAAATTGATCAGGACCCATTTAAAGCAATACTACAAACAGGTAGACCGCATGGAAGATGAGCATTTGGATAGAGGTGGAGATGGTATTACTTACGTTTATATGAAATAGCACATGAATATCTCAGATGAAGATAAAGTACTGTATTTGGATGATTTGAGAACTTACTTGTCCGATTATTCAAGCATTACTTCATCTTCATTTGAATTGGTTAAAGAACTCGTTAAATTTCAGCAAATCTCCAAAAACGATATTTTGCTCAACGAGGGAGATGTTGCCAGAAACATCTATTTCTTAGGTAGTGGAGCGGTTAGGGCCTATTCTAGCGATCAACAGGGACACACTTATAACAAAAACATTTTTTTAGCAGGTAAAATGGTAGGTTCAATGGTTTCGGCTTTATTGCAAAAACCCTCTTCATTTACCTTACAAGCCTTGGATGAAAGCCTATTACTCAGTCTCAATTTCTCCAAATTCAAACAGCTCATTCTCGAAAAGGACGACCTAAAAAATTATTACATTGTTTACCTAGAAAAGGAATGGGTCATTGATAAAGAACAGCGAGAAGTGTCTTTAGTAATGGAAAGTGCCAGTGTCAGGTATCAAAAATTCATGGAGCAATATCCTGACATTGATCAAAAGATTTCATTGCACCACATTGCCTCTCATTTGGGAATTACACCTACACAATTAAGTAGGATAAGAAAAGATTTAAAATTAGATCAAAATCAACATATGTAAATGTTTTTGTTTGATGAAGTCTAGAACTTTGCCCTCATGGAAAATATTAATCAATTAAATGTAGCCAACCTTACTTCTTTGTGGTCGAAAGTCGGTAAGGCAGTTGGGCATTATGTGAGCGAAAACGATTACGAATTGAGTTCGGTGAAAAACTCCGAATGGCCTAACAAAATATGGATTAACCAACCGCCAACAAATGAGTTGCTTATTAAGCTATCCGAAAAAATGGCTTCATCTGAACAACTTTTGGTGTTTCCCCATTGGAATATATACCCTAATGAAGGCTCGGAAATAACATTAGAAGGTTTTACACAAAAATCGTTTCAAACGGGTATGTCGCTTCCATTAAACAAGCCATTCCCATCATCCAATTCTTTAACAGTTAAAAGAGTATCCAATACTGCGGAAGCTAAACTTTGGGCAGCGGTTTATCCGAAATGTTTCGGCTATGTGATTGGCGAAGAAATACTCATCCAAACCATGAATGAAATTGAATACGATCTTTTTTATTTTAACGGAGAACTGGTAGGCACGGCAATTTACCATCCAAATGAGCAAGTTGCAGGGATACATGGTGTAGGGATTGTTCCAGAGATGAGGAGGAGAGGCTTTGCTGAAGAAATCATGTACCTTTTGCTCAATAGAGCCATTGAAGCGCATATTCCTTATGCCACTTTGCAGGCCTCTGAACTTGGAAAAGGAATTTATAAGAGGTTAGGTTTCAGTGAAGATTTTATCATTAAGAACTACGTTCGCTAGGTTATAATTGTTTAACTATTTCGATATATAGCTGACCCTGAAATAAATTTATTGTATAGCTTTCCGCTTCGCTACAGGTCAGGGTGACGTTAAATCATTGCTCCGTCATGCTGTCCCGAACATTCGGGATCAGCATCAGTTTTAAGGCTCAATTCAATAACAAACTATAAACCGAACTTAGGTTATGTTTTAAATAAGATAACCGCCATCTATTTAACTGATTATAAACCAAAAGCGACTTTTAATTGTTGTGTCCTTAAAATATTAGGGATATGAAAAAGTTATGGATTGTTTTTGGAATACTGCTCTTGAGTATTGGTTGTAAAAAAGATGGTAATAATAGCGGGGAAGATGATACCCCTGTAGACCTTAAAACAAGGACATTGGTTTCCAATCTGTCTCTACCTTGGGAATTGGTCTACGGCCCCGATAACCTTATTTGGTTTACCGAAAAATCGGGAAAAATTAGCAGATTAAATCCCGCCAACAGCCAAGTCACCCTATTGCATACCATTTCGGAAGTGAGCTCGCAGGGCGAAGGTGGCTTGCTAGGCATGACCCTTCATCCAAACTTTGGAGCAAGCCCTTATGTTTATGTGTTTTATGGCTACGGAAATCCTTATAAAAACAAGTTGGTAAGGTTTACTTACAGCAACAATAGTTTAACCAGTCCACAAACTTTATTAGACAATATTCCTGCAGCGAGCATCCATAATGGATCTAGATTGCTTATTGCTGGCGACAAATTATTTGTAACTACTGGAGACGCTAATGATACCAGCACGCCTCAAAACCTCAACTCCATAGCTGGAAAGGTATTACGCATCAACTTAGATGGTAGTATTCCTGCTGATAACCCATTTCCCAATAGCCCAGTGTGGTCTTTCGGCCATCGAAATCCGCAAGGTTTAGCCTTGGTAGGAAATAAGTTGTTTTCTTCGGAACATGGACCTGATACCGACGACGAAATCAATATCATCGAAAAAGGTCGTAATTATGGCTGGCCAACCGTTAGGGGCAAATGCGATGCCAGCAATGAAACCGCCTTTTGCAATCAGAATAATGTGATGGAATCCATCTTTCAATGGACACCAACCATTGCCCCAAGCGGTATGATTTATTACAATTCAAATTACATTCCGCAATTTAAAAACTCCTTGTTATTGGGTTTATTAAAAGGTACGAAGCTCATGCAGCTCAAGTTAAACGATACCCAAACTGCTATAGCAGAAACCAAAGATTTATTTGTGGGTGATTTTGGTAGGATTAGAGCCGTTTGCCAATCGCCAGAGGGCAAAATATACGTATGTACCAGTAACAGTTCTGGTGATAAGATTGTAGAAATTTATAAATAGCCAACAAGCTTTACTAGTATCTTAATGAACTATTAATCTTACGATTACAACATACCTTAGTGTAGCCTATACAAGGTTGTAGGCTACGCTTTACTTTTGCAAAGCGATAGATTAATCCTATTTTAGTCGCAAAACACACCAAATATGATCAACAAAGTTGTAGCAAACGCCGATGAGGCCATCGCTGACATTACCGACGGGAAAACCCTAATGCTCGGCGGCTTCGGTTTATGTGGTATCCCCGAAAACTGCATCACTGCCTTGGTAAAAAAAGGCACCAAAGAGTTAACCTGTATTTCGAACAATGCTGGCGTAGATGATTTTGGCATCGGCTTGATGTTAAAGCAACGTCAGGTAAAGAAAATGATTTCATCGTACGTAGGTGAAAATGCCGAGTTTGAACGCCAATTATTGAGTGGCGAGCTTGAGGTAGAGCTTATTCCGCAAGGGACTTTGGCCACCCGTTGCTTAGCTGCTGGCTATGGCATGCCTGCTATTTTTACGCCTGCTGGGGTAGGTACCGAAGTCGCGGAAGGGAAAGAGGTAAGGAATTTTGATGGGAAAGATTACTTGATGGAATATGCTTTTGATGCTGATTTTGCCATTGTAAAAGCTTGGAAGGGTGATACTGCGGGAAATTTGATTTTCCGTTCGACCAGTAGAAACTTTAATCCAGTGATGGCCATGGCGGGCAAAATTACCATTGCCGAAGTAGAGGAATTGGTAGAAGTAGGAGAATTAGACCCTGACCATATCCATACGCCTGGAGTTTATGTACACCGAGTTTTTCAGGGTAAGGATTACGAAAAACGAATTGAACAGCGAACGGTAAGGAAGAGGAATTAGATGATGAGATAATTCAATAATTTGATGATTGGAGAAATCGATCATCAGAACTTTCCACCTATGAATAATGAAAGAATTAATGAAAATATCATTGTTAAACTAAGTTTTGAATTTGCTCTACAAATTATTCGTTATACAGAGATCCTAGAGGAGAAACGAAAATTTGTATTAGCAAATCAATTATTAAAAGCAGGAACCAGCATTGGTGCTAACATTTGGGAAGCTCAAAATGCAGAAAGTAAGGCGGATTTTATTCATAAAATGAAGATATCAGCCAAAGAATGTGAAGAGTCAAAATATTGGTTGCTTTTATGTAAACACGCTGATAACTATCCTAACGGCGATGTTTTGCTAGAAAAAATTGAAACGATTCAAAAAGTACTTAACAGGATAATAACGACTTCAAAACAAAGATAATTTGAAAATGGGTTAATTAGCTAATTTGGTTATCACATCATCACATTAGCTAATTACCAAATCAACCAATCATTACATCAACTCATTAACTTATGTTAGATAAAGACGGTATAGCGAAACGTATCGCTAAAGAAATAAAAGACGGTTACTATGTTAATTTGGGTATAGGCATTCCTACTTTGGTAGCCAACTACATCCCAGAAGGAGTAAATGTCGTTTTACAATCAGAGAATGGTTTATTAGGCATGGGGCCTTTTCCTTTTGAGGGGGAGGAAGACCCAGATTTAATTAATGCAGGTAAACAAACGATTACTACTTTGCCAGGATCATCCATTTTTGATTCGGCCATGAGTTTTGGCATGATCAGGGCCCAGAAAATAGACTTAACCATTTTGGGAGCCATGGAAGTTTCAGAAAATGGGGACATTGCCAACTGGAAAATTCCAGGTAAAATGGTAAAAGGAATGGGAGGAGCCATGGATTTAGTGGCTTCAGCCAAAAACATTATCGTGGCCATGCAGCACGTAAACAAAGCAGGTGAGAGTAAATTATTACCAGCTTGTACCTTGCCCTTAACTGGCGTAAAATGTATTAAAAAGATTGTTACAGAGTTAGCAGTTTTAGACGTGTTACCTGACGGGGGCTTTAAACTGGTGGAAAGAGCACCAGGGGTTAGCGTGGAAGAAATTAGAAATGCTACCGCAGGAAAACTTTATGCGGATGATGATGTGCCAGAAATGGTGATTGACTAACCTTTAAGACTTACGAAGTTTCATTCCGATATTAAGACTTACGAAGTTTCGAAAACTTCGTAAGTCTATATAGATACTACTTCAACGATTTGATGATTCCAATCACATCGTCTCCGCCTAGTCCTTTGTCGTGTGCGGCTTGATAAGTGTTAATGATCGCTTCCGACAATGGGAAATCTGCACCAGCCTTTTGGGCCAGTAAGATATCTTTAAGCATCAAATCCAATGCAAATGCTGGTGGATAGTTTTCCTGCACTAACAATGGTGTCTTTACCTTGGTAGCACCACTTCCACTAGCACTTTCGTTAATGATTTCCAACATATCCTTACGTTGGATACCCAATTTTTCGGATAACAAAACCGTTTCTGCCAAGCCTTGATAAATCAAAGAAAGGAAATAGTTGATAGATAGTTTGGCGGCAATTCCTTTTCCGTTTTCGCCAAGGTGCTTGGTTAACTTACCTAACTTATCAAAATAGGGTTGGGCTTTAGCAAGGTCTTTTTCATCGCCTCCAGCCATCATGATCAGCGTGCCTTCAGCAGCGGGTTGCGTACTACCTGCCACTGGTGCATCTATAAATCCAGCGCCTTTAGTTTTAATTTGTTGTGCGATGGCCAATGAGCATTCTTGTGAAATGGTGCTGCAATCAATGAAAAGCTTTCCTTCCAGATTCTGATTTAATATTTCGGCATAAATTTGGTTTACGGCCTCATCGTTGGTAAGCATCGTGAAAACCACCTCATTTGCCTGAACCAATTCGCTAACGGTTTTACAAATGGTAGCGGTAGTTTCAAAGTCTGCAGTTTTAGCGGCAGAACGGTTATAAACGGAAACGGGATAGCCAGCTTTGATAAGGTTTTTGGCCATTGGACTACCCATGTTGCCAAGTCCTATCCATCCTAATGTAGTATGTTGCATATTATTTTTGTCGTTAAATGTGTAATGATAAATTATGGATTGGGCCACTGCTGTATAATAATACCCACTTGCTTATCCATTAAAGCAAATTCTTTAGCGCCCCATGGCCTTAGCGTTACTTTACTCAGGTTTGGATGTAAAAGTTCTGGAAATTTAGTCGAGACCTTCTCGTAAACCTCTTCGATATAATTAGTCACCAACCTAAACTCTGGATGGTCTTTATCTGCAAACTCTTTATTTTGGAATAGGTTAATGCGCAGGCCATCTTTATCCAAAACGCAGAAAGGATGATCGGAATCAATTTCGTTATGACCAATTGAAAACTCAAGGCAGTCAACAAATAATCTTAATCCATCTTGAATGTTAATGTAAAAAATATTGGGAACTAGCTTGGTGAAATGCATAAGCTTATTTTTCTGCTAATTTAGCTATTCATTTGTTGGGGTACAAGGTTAATGTCGGCATCTTAGGTTGCATGTATCTATACCAACATTAATAACACGTCATCTCGACTGCGCAAGATCACGAGTGTTCGAGAGGAGAGATCTAACGACTTGTTATTCGTATTAGGTTATATAGTTGTTTCCATACAGACTGCATCACGCAACGCTTATCGAATATGGTCTTAAAAGCAACAGTCAATTATATAGTTCAAAGATCTCTCTCCCGAAGGTTCGGGATCGAGATGACGATGTAGGAAAGACTATGCACAACAAGTACTTAATCGAAATGACGGCAATAGGAGTGGCAGAAAAGACAAGCAGGGGTTATTCTAGGGTTAAGGAAAAGTTTTAAGAAAGGAACCCTCTCTGCCTTGCGACATCTCTCCCTAAAACAGGGAGAGAAAAGTGCTATGAGTGTTTGTGCAATTCCATTCCTACAACGTCATGCCCAACTCGATTGGGTATCTTAAAGCGTTAGTAGGCTGCTCCATTAGACTTACGAAGTTTTCGAAACTTCGTAAGTCTTGAACCAACCAACCAACCAAAAATCCCTCTTTCCAAAGGTCTGGGATCGAGATGACGTTGTAGGAGTGCCACTGCACGGTCAAAACTGCGCTTCTAAAAATTGATATTAGGAAATTACACCAGCCATAAGGGCAATAAAGTGCTAAATGTATTGTATTTTTGCACCTTTAAATTGTATCCATTTGAAATATCCGAATTTTAAAGACCTTATCCTATTCGAAAACGAAGACTATATCGTTATCAACAAACCTCCTTTTGTGGCTTCATTAGATGAACGCGGTGCTGCTGGCGCTGGCGAAGTAAATATTTTACGTTTGGCTAGGCTGTACACAGATGATGCGCAGATTTGCCACAGGCTGGATAAGGAAACTTCGGGTGCTATTGTAATTGCCAAAAATCCAGAGGCTTACCGTAACCTTTCGATGCAGTTTGAGAAGCGAAAAGTGAACAAAATTTATCATGCGGTGGTTGATGGGCAATTCCAATTTGACAATCTTTTTGTGGATTTGCCAATTTTGAACGATGGCAACAAGAACGTAACCATTGATAGGCAAGAGGGTAAACGTGCCGAGACTTACTTTAATTCGTTAAAATACTATAAGCATTATACTTTGGTGGAGTGTAAGCCTGTAACGGGGCGTATGCACCAAATCAGGATACATTTAGCAACTCAACGTGCAGCCATTTGCGGTGATACCATGTACCGTGGCAAGCCTGTTTTTCTTTCCAAAATTAAAAGGGGCTACCGCTTAACCGACGAGGAGGAGCAGCCTATTATGAAGCGTTTTGCGCTACATGCTAAACAAATTACGTTTAAAGGATTAGATGGAAAGGATATTTTGGTCGAAGCTCCTTACCCTAAAGATTTTGCCACTTTATTGAAACTATTGGACAAGTTTGATAGTTAGCCGTTAAACTTAAAATAAATATGATGTACATTAAGTTTGTAAATTTTGTAGACCGTTTTAACCTATACAGGCAAAGCAAAATTTCGAACAAGAATTTCCTCATTATTGCGGCTATTCTGGTAGGGATATTGGCTGGCTTAGCGGCTTCGCTATTAAAAGGCATTACGCACAGAATAGAGCATTTTTTACAAACTGATTTACAATGGCAATACAAATACTACCTCTACCTTTTATTCCCCACCATTGGTATTTTACTATCGGTACTTTATGTTCGTAGATTTATTAAAAAGGGAACTTTTGAAACGGGTCTAACTCCTTTACTGTTTGCCATTTCCAAAAAATCAAGCAAGGTAGAGGCTCACAATAGTTATTCGCAGATTATTACC
>NZ_JAELTX010000224.1 GCF_016429065.1 Pedobacter sp. ASV17 | reverse complement strand
GGGACTACGACTAAGTTTTTTTGGGGGATTAGCTCAGCTGGCTAGAGCGCCTGCCTTGCACGCAGGAGGTCAACGGTTCGACTCCGTTATTCTCCACCGATTTGGTACGACAGTAATTGGTACACGGTATTTGGATGCAAGTCTAACTACTAAGGCCTAACTACTGAATACTAAGAAAAGTTCTTTGACATATTGGAAGAAGTTAAAAAGAAGAGCAAACAACAATAGGCGACTGTTGTGTTTGTGCTCACTTGAGGGAAGAGCAATCTGACATCAAGTATGAGACATCATAACAAGAGCAAAAAAGCACACCGTGCGGCGCAAAAGGCGCACGAGTGGAAGAAAGTAATAAAGAGTATACGGGGGATGCCTTGGCTCTCGGAGGCGATGAAGGACGTGATAAGCTGCGATAAGCCGTGGGGATCTGCAAATGAGATTCGATCCGCGGATTTCCGAATGGGGAAACCCGCCATGTTGAAGACATGGCACAATAAGAGCGAACCTGCCGAACTGAAACATCTAAGTAAGCAGAGGAAGAGAAAATAACAATGATTTCCTGAGTAGTGGCGAGCGAAAGGGAAAGAGCCCAAACCAGTTATGTTACGGCATATCTGGGGTTGTAGGACTGTGATGTGGTTACATTAACGTGAAGTGGAACGGGATGGGAAGCCCGGCAATATAGAGTGATAGCCTCGTACACGTAAGCAATAATGGCCTAACAGTATCCTGAGTACCGCGAGGTCGGAGACGCCTTGTGGGAATCTGCCGGCACCATCCGGTAAGGCTAAATACTCCCGAGAGACCGATAGTGAACCAGTACCGTGAGGGAAAGGTGAAAAGAACCCCGAACAGGGGAGTGAAATAGAACCTGAAACCGTATACTTACAAGCGGTCGGAGCACCTTCGTGGTGTGACGGCGTGCCTTTTGCATAATGAGCCTACGAGTTACTCTTCACTGGCAAGGTTAAGTGCTTCAGGCACGGATCCGAAGCGAAAGCGAGTCTGAATAGGGCGCATAGTCAGTGGAGGTAGACGCGAAACCTTGTGATCTACCCTTGGGCAGGTTGAAGTTGCGGTAACACGTAATGGAGGACCGAACCGATAAACGTTGAAAAGTTTCCGGATGACCTGAGGGTAGGGGTGAAAGGCTAATCAAACTGGGAAATAGCTCGTACTCCCCGAAATGTTTTTAGGAACAGCGTCGGTGTTGAGTTATATAGAGGTAGAGCTACTGATTGGGTGCGGGGGAGTCAAATCCTACCAAATCCAGACAAACTCCGAATGCTATATAATATAACCGGCAGTGAGGCTCAGGGTGCTAAGGTCCTGGGCCGAGAGGGAAAGAACCCAGACCATCAGCTAAGGTCCCTAAATTACAGTTAAGTTGAACTAACGAGGTGCGATTGCATAGACAGCTAGGATGTTGGCTTGGAAGCAGCCATTCATTTAAAGAGTGCGTAACAGCTCACTAGTCGAGCGATCGTGCATGGATAATAAACGGGCATCAAACTGTATACCGAAGCTATGGGATTGAAATATATCGGTAGGGGAGCATTCCAGCGGCGGTGAAGCTGCGGCGCGAGCCGGGGTGGAGCTTCTGGAAAAGCAAATGTAGGCATAAGTAACGATAAGGCGGGAGAGAAACCCGCCCACCGAAAGGATAAGGT
>NZ_JAELTX010000223.1 GCF_016429065.1 Pedobacter sp. ASV17 | reverse complement strand
CTCGAATGCAGTCGCTTTCAACCAGAACATCAGCAACTGGAATACCGGCAATGTACAATACATAAATGACATGTTTGCAGGAGCCACCTCCTTTAACCAGCCTATTGGCAGCTGGAACACCGCAAAGGTTACTACTACCACCCGCATGTTTAACGGAGCAACAGCCTTTAACCAACCCATAGGCAGCTGGAACATCGGCAACGTGAAGAGTATGTACCAGATGTTTGATAAGGCCACAGCCTTTAATCAGGACATCAGCAATTGGAATATGGCAAACGTGACCGATACAAGGTTGATGTTTAAGGATGCAACAGCCTTTAATAAAAACATTGGGGGATGGAATATGGCAAACGTGACCCAGATGGAAAATATGTTTGTCGGAGCATCAGCTTTTAATCAGAACATCGGCTTATGGAAACTCAATCCCGCTGTAAAAATGGTGAATATGCTGGACAATTCAGGAATGGATTGCCAGAACTATTCGCTTACACTGAATGGATGGGCAAATAATACAAACACTCCATCAGGGCGGAGCCTCGGAGCTGCAGGCAGACAATACGGCACCAATGCCGTGCAGGCAAGAACAGCTTTGACCACCGGCAAGGGCTGGACCATTACAGGCGACAGCCCAAGCGGACAAAACTGCGGACTGCCACAAACCATTACGGCAACCGACATGACCAAAACCTATGGAGATATACCTTTTGTACCCACTGCAACCGCAAGTTCAGGCCTGGAAGTCAGCTACACATCTGCGGACAACAGCATAGCCGAAGCCTTTCAGGACAGTGCTGACGGTAACAAATGGAAACTCAAAATCCATAAAGCAGGAGAAGTCAATATCACAGCACAACAGGCTGGTAACGACAGCTACAGTCAGGCAGCGGATGTCATCTTTAAACTAACCATCAGCAAAGCCGCCTTAACCGTAACAGCCAATGCCCTATCCAAAGAATACGGCACAGCAGATCCTGCGCTCACCTATACCGCTACCGGTTTTGTAAATAGCGATGACCAGACAGCACTGACAGGAACATTGAGCAGAGCCGCAGGCGAAGCCGTAGGAATCTATGCGATCACACAGGGAACGTTGGATGCCGAAAATTACGACATCACCTACACAGGAGCCAACTTTACCATTACGGCTGCTACAGGAGATTTTGTCACGGTCTGGGACACACGAATATCCGGAGGCCTTCCCAACTATCTCACAATCAAGCCTACTATAACCCCCGGAACCAGCGTTGCCTATAGCTGGACAACTCCCGACGGTCAGAGCGGTAGCGGCACCATCCCTTCTGACAGCACTTTGTTTACCATGGGGTTCGCCGAAAATCGCATTGTCACGCTCCGCCTGAAATCTGATAACCTGAAAGCATTTACCACCTATAGTCTGCTAAGTAAGAGCCGCCTGATTGATGTTTCGCAATGGGGCACAGCCAAGTGGAGTACCATGAAAGATGCTTTTTCAGGAGCTGACAATCTCAATGTCAGCGCTACGGATATACCCGACCTCAGTGAGGTGACCGATATGTCAGGCATGTTTGCCGGATGTAATAAACTCACAGGACCTGACAATATAGGCAGCTGGAATACGGCAAACGTAACCAACATGAACTTCACGTTTGCTGCCCTTGTATTTAATCAGGATATCAGCAGCTGGAATACC
>NZ_JAELTX010000222.1 GCF_016429065.1 Pedobacter sp. ASV17 | reverse complement strand
GTTTATGCTGACTATCAGTTAGGTTCCTTAGTTATTTTTGGTATTCTGCTTTCTATTTTATCCAGCTACCTTTTACTTCGATTGTTGAATAAACAAGGTCAACTGTACGGTACGCTCGATGAACAAAATGACCTGCTGACCGCTGCTGAAAGCAAGTATAAAACCATTTTTGACAATGCTGCTATTGGTATTGGGAGGGTAAATTCCATTACAGGCGAGTTTTTGGAAGCGAATGCTTTTTTGTGCGATTTAATAGGTTATTCTAGTAGCGAACTTACCCATAAAAAAATCAAGACCTTAATTCATGGAGAGGATTTGGCCAGTGATGCACGAGATTTTAAACGCTTGTTGAGAAACGAAATTCGTGAGTTTTCATCGGTACGTAGATATGTGAATAAAAATGGGGAGGTAATTTGGGCCAATGCTATCGTGAGTCCGCTTTGGAATGAAGGAGAAGCGCCAAGCAACCATATTATTATTGTTGACGATATTACCAAACAAGTAGCTTACGAAGAGCAACTCATTGCCTCACAAAAACACATTGAAGAGTTAATCAATTCTATCGAGGGGATTGTTTGGGAAGCCTCTATCAAAGACGACTTTGCCAATACTTTTGTAAGTAGTAAGGTGTACGATATATTGGGCTACACTCAAGAAGAATGGTCTGCGGAAGTTGGTTTTTTCCTTAGAAAGATCTATCACGAGGATATTGAAAGGGTAACGCAGTATTTGGATAATGAGCTGTTGATCAGAAAACACCATGCTTATGAGTATCGCATTGAGGCCAAAGACGGTTCTATTATCTGGATACGAGACAGTTTTACCATTGAGCCTAGCTTGGAAAATCCAGAGAAAATAAGAGGGATTATGATGGATATTACTGCCATTAAAGAAGCGGAAGAAACACTTCATCAATCTTATGAGTTGGTGAATGAGCAAAATAAGCGTCTGCTCAATTTTTCTTATATCGTATCGCATAATCTGCGCTCACATGCCAGCAATATCGATGGAATTACCGCCTTGATTAGCAATGCTGAAACCGATGAGGAACGCAGCGAAATGATCAGCCTTTTACGTAAGGTAGTGGTAAATTTAAATGATACATTATACAACCTTAACAACATTGTAAACATCCATACTTCCATTAATATGGTGCGGGAACCACTTAATTTGTTGGAGTATGTGAACAATGCCATACAAACCCAAGAAGCTCAGATTTTAAGTAAACAAGCAGAAGTGGTTAACGACGTGTCGCAAGACGTTTTTGTCTATTTTAATCGAGCTTATCTGGAAAGCGTGTTGCTTAATTTGATTTCCAATGCTTTGCGTTACAGTCATGCGTTGCGTAAGCCGGTGATCAAAATTAGCTGTGAGCCAAATGGGAGTGGTTATATCCTGAGCATTAGCGATAATGGTGTGGGTATTGACCTCGCTAAAAATGGAGAGAAACTTTTTGGGCTGAACCAAACTTTTCATGGAAATAACGATGCCCGTGGTTTTGGGCTTTTCATTACCAAGAATCAAATAGAAGCGATGGGGGATAAGATAGAAGTGGAGAGTACTTTAGGAGTAGGAACTACCTTTAGGATTCTGTTTGTATAAAATTAATTTCTGGTTCCGAGCCACGAGTCCGAAACCAGAAATTAAATCAACTATAAAGCATTGATATAATCTTGTGTTTGTTTTTCTACCGCTAAAGTAGCCACTTTAATGGCCGAGCCTACACGTGTAGTTTTTGGGTCTACCGCCATTTTGCCAATGGAGGCTAAAGCGTCAATG
>NZ_JAELTX010000221.1 GCF_016429065.1 Pedobacter sp. ASV17 | reverse complement strand
ACATGACCATAAACCACCAAATTGTGGGTATGACCGTAACCATGATAAACTTTAATTTGAGCAGATTTTTTTGCCATATTATTTAAAACAGAGTAGACCTATTGTTGTTTTTATAACATTATTATTGAGATGACCTATAAAAACAGAAAACAACGATTGCTCTTTGTCGTGAACCAAGGTTCTGGCAGCAGAGATGAAAGTCTTAGCGAAAAGATTATCAATCACTTCGCCGACAGTGAAACAAGTATAGAAATATTTGAGCTCCCGCGCAAATGCGATATCGAACAAATTAAAAAAGCGATTGCAAAGGCGAAAGCTGATCGAGTAGTTGCCGTGGGAGGAGATGGGACTTTAAAATTGGTGGCAGAATGCTTGCTGAATACTGAAACTCCAATTGGTATTATTCCAACGGGTTCGGCCAACGGTATGGCAAAGGATCTAGGCATTCCACTAGCTATGGAGGAAGCACTAAAGGTTGCCGCCCACGGAACTCCAAAAAAAATACATGCCACCCTTGTTAATGATGAACTATGTATCCATTTATCAGACATTGGATTTAATGCTTATTTGGTAAAGAAATTTGATGAACTGCCCACTAGAGGAATGTTGACTTATGCGAAGTCTGCTTGGCATGCTTTCTGGAACCACAAAAAAATGCAAGTGCAATTTAAGGTTGGCGAACGTGAGATTAAAACCAGCGCAGCCATGGTGGTCATCGCCAATGCCACTAAATATGGTACTGGCTTCGAAATTAACCCTAATGGCAAATTGGATGATGATGTATTTGAGGTGATTCTCATTAAGGAATATGCCGTGATGGAAATTTTGAAGATATGGATCAGCAAGCTGCCTTGGAATCCAAAAAAAATAGAAAGTTTTCAGGCTTCAGAAGTAAAAATAAGCACCAAATATCAGGCTCATTTTCAAGTTGACGGCGAATATATGGGCAAAACCAATAAAATCGAGGCTAAATTACTCCCCGATGCCATCAGTATCATTATGCCTTAACGGTATCGTAATGCGCCTTAATGGTAAGGTACAACCTGATAAACTCTCCTACGTAACATACTTTCAATAAAATGGGGAACCATTTATCATCGTAACTGCTGAAAGCTTCGGGCAGAAGTGTGATAAAACCAAGACTTAACACCCAAAGATAAAGCCTAAAAGGAAACTGAATATAATAGCTAATGAAACCAATCTTTTTTTGGAAGAACAAACCATAGGCTCCCACAGCAACTAAGATGTACATCGGAAACATTAAAATGCTCTGTACCTTGTCTGAAAGCAATGTTAGTTTAGCAAAGTTGTTAACGATAGAAACCAATTGCATGGTCATGAACGCCAACGAAAACAAATCTAGAAAGGCAAAGGCACGAAAAAGTATACGCATGTTTATTTACAATATTTGGCAAGCAATTTATCCGCTTTTTTTGAGCCCATATATTTTACAAACTTAAAATCTTCACAGGCGCTTTGCAAATCACCTTGATTTATTTTTTTCTCGGCTATTCCTATTTTTCTATTGATAAAATGGTCGTCTATCCCTAGTTCATCTTTAAGCGCAATAATTTTCTCTTCTTCTATGAAATTTTCGATACCCTGTTCTATATTCCGATAAAAGTTAACGATTTTATTGATGGATTGTAATTCATCTCTATAACGATTGATGGCCAGCCCAACACTCCCCGGGTTAATGTTTTCACAGCCGTAATCCTGTAAAGAAAATTTCATGGGTGACCGGATTAAAAAGGTGGTATCATAGCCAGCCGGGATTTGCCATTTACCACTGCTGAGTTTGAT
>NZ_JAELTX010000220.1 GCF_016429065.1 Pedobacter sp. ASV17 | reverse complement strand
CCCCCCCCCCCCCCCCCCCCCCCCCCCCCCCCCCCCCCCCCCCCCCCCCCCCCTTTTGTAATTCGTCTCGTGGGCTCGGAGATGTGTATAAGAGACAGTGCTTAAACCTTTACACCCGCTGCGTTTAACATTAAGTTATGAAGCTCTGTATTGCGTACAAAAGGACTCATTAAAGTACTTCCAGGACCAAAAGCTGCCAATTCCACATAATCTGCCGAGTGTTCCATGGAACCCCAGTTGACCGAAGTATAGTCGCTTTGGATTTTTCCAAATAGCTCAAAAGGTAGCTTACGAACATTGTAAAGTCCGCCACCGTCTAGTTTTTGATAATGCCTTAAGATGTTTTTTGCCTGCTCATTTGAAATGGTATAACCCTGTGCATCGTTAATCAAAGCAATGAGGTTTGCTGCGGTATCATTGGGTTTGATACTGTTCAACACCCAATCATTACTATGTTTAAACTTTTGGAACAAGTCAAACTTCTGGTCAGCATTTTCCTCACCAAAAAGTCCTGGATTGCCGTTTCCATGGTCAGTAGTAATGATCACCAAGGTGTTTCTGTCTTTTTCTGCAAATTCAATGGCTTTTTCTACAGCCAAATCAAATTCCAATTGGTCGAATAATAAGCCAGGTGTATCGTTAGAGTGGGCAGCCCAATCTACTTTTCCACCTTCTACCTGTAGTACAAAGCCCGCTGAATGGTCTTTCATTAAATCAATGGCCTTTACGGTCATCTCCGCTAAAGTAGGGATGCTGTTCTGATAGTTTTTATCATGAGTGTAATCTACGGCGAAAGGCAGGGCATCGTTATCAAATACACCTAAAATTGGTTTTTTAGCATCTGTTGCCAGCATTTGCTGCTTGGTTTTCACCACTTGATAATCTGCTTTCTCAAATTGAGCATACACATCAATTTTATCGCTTCTTTTCTTGGCATTGAAATATTTATCTCCGCCGCCCATCATCACATCGAACTTAAGGGGCAGGTACTGCGTGGCTATTTCAGCTTGGTTACTTCTAGATTTATTACAGATACAAAAGCCTGCTGGCGTAGCATGGGTAATGGGAACGGTAGTTACACAGCCTACCTTTTTACCTGCTGTTTTAAATTTTTGTAGTATGGGAGTATTGCAGGAACCGTCAGCATTCACGTTGAGCTTTCCATTATTAACCCTTACACCGCCTCCCCAGGCAGAGCTAGAGGCTGCGGAGTCCGTTACCATCGAATCGGCAGAGGCGGTATCCATAAAGGCCCTCACTACTTTATTTTCACGGTAAAGGGAAATCCATTTGCTTTCTCGGCCATACATGCGTTGAGACAACAAGTTGGCCATGGTTAGTGTGCCATTGCTCATGCCATCACTTACCAAAAAGATAATGTTTTTAGCGGTGCCAATAGCCCTTTCATCTGGTGCGAATAATTGTCCAAATGTTTCGGTAGCACTTAGTAAAGAAATACCCAAGGCCGATAGCGTGCCAGTTTTAAGAAAGTCTCTTCTAATCATAGTGCAAAATTAGCGGACATATATTAAGTGCAGATTAATTCGCCTGATGTATCAAGTTAACTTTGTAGCAGACTTACGAAGTCTCAAAGACTTCGTAACTTAAAAAACCACGTAGGTTTCTAAAACCTACGTGGTTTGGTGCCTATTGTTATTTGTCATTTTGAGGGTAATAGCCTGTGCCGATACTTCGGGAAGGAATTTCTTTAGAGGTATCATTTAGACTTACGAAGTTTTTAGGTGGACGATTAAAATTAAACTTCGTAAGTCTTGATATTCGTAACTTAAAAAACCT
>NZ_JAELTX010000219.1 GCF_016429065.1 Pedobacter sp. ASV17 | reverse complement strand
CTCTTTAACATTGCCGTTCAACCCGTTTTTGGCAATAAAAGTTACAGTATATACGCCTGTTTTACTGAACTTATATTTGTAGTTCTTCATTCTATCCGTATAAGCTTTTACGTTCACACTAAGATCAGGGCTAACCTTATTAGGGAACAAGGCTTTGGATACCGCCCAATCTTCCGATTCGGTAAGGGTACTGTTTGGGGCGAAGTATAGAAATGGCGTTGTAGATTGGATGATCCATTTGTTGGCCGTATTCTTTACATCAATGGCCAACCACGAAGCAGAGGTAACGGTAGCGATGGCCGAGGTTCCACTTGCGGTTTTGTTGGTAAGGTTAAATGCAGGAACTCGCCAAGTTCTTCCACCAAGGGCCGCGGTAGTACTTGCTTGTCCTACCCATTTGAAAGCGAAGAAAATTGGCTTTCCAGAAACAGGCAAATCTGAAAGGTCTACGTCGGCCGAAGTAACAACGGTTCCAACTGCTCCAGCTGCCGCTGTTGAAAGTGTAAAGCGGTTGGTGATGTCTGTCCAAGTTGCTTTGCTAATGCCGTCTACTGAATATAGATTGTCAAAATCAGTAGAGTATAATAGGCTTAAGTTATTGGCTTGTGTACCATACAAAACTTGCGTTTGGATGTTCAAGTGCATTTTTCCTTGGTCTGATTCCACGCGATTTCTGTAACGATATTCTTTTCCAGCTTCGCCAGAGTAAAAACCAATGACATCTGCGTAGCCCGACATTTGAAACTCTACCGAGTCGGCTAAGTTATATTCTGCCTTGCTTGTAACCACACTAAAGGTTGGTGCATCTGGAGTATCTTTTTTACAAGCATAAACGCTGGTAATTAAAAGTGCGCCAAGTATATATTTTAGTTTATTCATGACAATATTTTTTAGTTAATTATTATTACCAGCCTTTATTTGGAATAATTAATTTATTTAAACTAAGCTCATTCGCAGGAATTGCGAACAATACATCTTTCTCTGACACGTTTTGTGCTGATTTTGCAGCATAAGTATATGCCGCAGGTGCTGTAGTTGCAATTTCATTGGCAAGTGCCCTCATGGTTTCGTAGAAAACACCCCAACGGATCAAGTCAAATCTTCTTAAGCCTTCATAGCCAAGTTCCCATGATCTTTCGTTTCTTACCGCTGAACGGAAATCCTCTTTCGTTGCTGTGTTGGTCAAGGTTAGATCGTGATTTGCAGTTTGCGTGTTGGTTAGCGTAGCTGCAGCCACTGCTCCACTAGCAACGGTTGCTCCTGTTGCATATCCTCCAGTGAAGGTGATGGTTGGTGCAGTCGTATAACCTGTTCCCGTATCTGTTACGTATACCGCGTTTACTTTTCCAGAAGCCACAGTAGCAGTTGCTTTAGCGCCAGTTCCGCCGCCACCGCTAATGGTTACTGTAGGTGCTACGGTGTAGTTGGCACCACCAGCAGTTACTGCAATAGATTTTACCATCTCTGCATTGGTTAATGTTTTGCCAAAAGCACGACGACGTACTTCGTTAATGGCATCAAAAGCTTTAGTAGTTGGGCCATTTAGCTCATTTTCTGCTTCAGCCAACATTAACAATACATCAGCATATCTTAATAAAGGGAAGTTGATGCTTGTAGTTCCATTAAATTTAGGTGTTGCGGTTTCATATTCACGTCTCCATTTAGCATCGTAACGGTTATAAATTTGTGTTGGACCATAGCCTACGCGAGAGTTGTCGGCCGCATAGTAATATGGACTAATGTTCCAGTCACGACGTAAATCGCCATCAGAAAAGCTATTGTAATACTTTTCAGTAGTGTGTTTTGCACCATAGCTATAACCAAGAGATGCATTTGCCCCGATACCGTTG
>NZ_JAELTX010000218.1 GCF_016429065.1 Pedobacter sp. ASV17 | reverse complement strand
AGCAGAAGAGGGATTTAGGAATAAGGAATAAGGAATAAGGAGTAAGGAGCAAGGATAAAGGAGTAAAGATAAAGGAGTAAAGAACAAAGACTAAAGAACAAAAATTAAAGAGCAGTACCCAATGGGCAGGTGAGGTGAACAGTTTGTATATAGTCTGTCGTCATCTCGATCCCGATCATTCGGGAGAGAGGTCTTTGGATCTGCAAATGGGAATAAATGCAAAATAAGCCCTTGCATCTTTAGCTGCTCACTGTGAATTATCCTTTAAAACAGATGCTGATCCCGAATGTTCTGGACAGCATGACGAAGGTAGCTAAGATTTAGAAGTAAGACTTTAAGGTGAGGATTAGAAAAGTACGAGGACATCGCCGTCTTCAAAAAAAGATAGACCATTATTTTAGGGAGATTCTCTCTGAACCTTTGAGTTTTGAAGGTGCTGGTGATTACGATTATGTTAAATTTAATATTTGGCCTTGGAGTAGTTTTACCTATAACAGAACAAGTAAGCCTGCTGAACCTAAAGGACAAACCAGACAAAAGATTATTAAGGGCTTTTTAGATATTTATGATCATTGGAAAAGTAACCTTAAGGAGTTTAATGAACCGTATGATTTAGTTTTATGGCTATATGTTCCATCTATATCAAAGTCGCAAGTAGTTTTTAGTACGAGAAGTAAAGTCGATTTTTATAAAAACACATTTTTTACTCCCGATAATGCGCCTCAGTTTAAGCTTTCAGATGCTAGTTGTTTATCAGATAGATTGAATAAAATTAATTGGCAATATGCCTTTGATGAAGAAGATTATGATGACGATATCGTTGGTGATATAAATTCCTATAGTTCTTTAGCAAATTATAACAGTCATAAAAAGTGGTTTAATTGTCAAATGAAAAAGCCTCACAGGGTAACTCAACTAAAACAATCAGCATATTATTCTTTTAGGGTTGGAGATGTTTGGGTGGGAAGGTAGCTTTCAATAAACTTTCTTCTAGTTTCAACGTCTGCTTTGGGTAGTTCAATCACTTCGTAACCATAGCTGAGATAGGTTTCCTTCATTCTTTGGAAAGTAAAGCCTGCTTCTTCCCAAGTTTGCTTGCGCTCGTTATCGGTTTGGTAAATTTCTTTCCATGGTGGTAGAATGAAAACTTTAGCCGCATATGGATGGGCAAGTGCCATGGCTTTCATTGCTGGCGAAATAGGGATATTCTCCATGTTCATGTAGCAAATCGCATCTAAAATTCCTCTGTCAAAAAATACAGGGTTTGATGGCTGGGCGTCTTTAATTGCCTGATAAGAACTTACAGCAGCTTCTAGCATTAGTTTTGCGTAAAGCGTTTTATTTTTCCATGGCAGGCCGTCACCATCCCTAAGCATTTGCGCTTGGATAATTTTTCTGGCGTCTTCTTCAACCACTAAAAAACCAGCGTCTTTTAGTTCGTTAATCAGTGTGGTTTTGCCCACGCCAGGCCCACCCGTAATCACGAATAAGTTTGTGTGCATGAATTTACAAGCTGATGTTTGGTGTGAAAATGAGGCAGCAATTAAATGCTGCAGGAGATTTTGAAAGTAGCTATTTTACAATGAAATAACCTACAGCTAACCATACTAAGCCTTTTACCAAAAAGAATAGAAAACCCCAGAAACCAATTTTCTTGATCCATTTTTTTAGTTTTTCTACTTTTTCTGCATTCATGATCTTTAATCGTAAAAAGGAGTAGCATAGCTAGCTGTGCATTATTGGGATTACAGTTCGTGTTCCTCTAGCTTTCTTACCGCCATGATCTTGAACTCTTTGATCCCGTCGGGCATTTCCCATTGGATCAAGTCGCCAGTTTGGTAGCCTAATAATGCAATGCTAATGGGTGCAAATATAGATACTTTTTGCTGTTTTATATTGGCATCTTTGGGTAAAACTAGTTTAAAGACAAATTGTTGACTGTTTTCGGTGCTTTCAATTTGTGTTTCGGTATATAGTGAAA
>NZ_JAELTX010000217.1 GCF_016429065.1 Pedobacter sp. ASV17 | reverse complement strand
GTTTGCCGGATGTAATAAACTCACAGGACCTGACAATATAGGCAGCTGGAATACGGCAAACGTAACCAACATGAACTTCACGTTTGCTGCCCTTGTATTTAATCAGGATATCAGCAGCTGGAATACCGCCAATGTCACTGACATGGGTCGTATGTTTAGGGGAACATCCCTTTTTAACCAGCCCATTGGTAGTTGGAATACCGCAAACGTAACCACTATGACAGAAATGTTTAGTGATACAAAAGCCTTTAATCAGGATATCAGCAGCTGGAATACCGCAAAGGTAACCACTATGACCGGAATGTTTTGGAATGCAACAGAATTCAATCAGGACATAGGCAATTGGAATATCACTAACGTAACCGATTTAAGTCACATGTTTAGGGAAACGGAAGCTTTTAACCAGAATATTGGAGGCTGGAACACTGCAAGCGCAACTGATATGAGTAACATGTTTAGAGGAGCAGCTGTTTTTAATCAGCCTATTGGCAACTGGAATACGGACAATGTCACTGACATGGGTCGTATGTTTTTTGGCGCAACAGCCTTTAACCGGGACATCAGCAGCTGGAATACGGCAAATGTAACCGATATGAGCTACACCTTCTCGAATGCAGTCGCTTTCAACCAGAACATCAGCAACTGGAATACCGGCAATGTACAATACATAAATGACATGTTTGCAGGAGCCACCTCCTTTAACCAGCCTATTGGCAGCTGGAACACCGCAAAGTTTATTTATACCACCCGCATGTTTAACAGAGCAACAGCCTTTAATCAAAACATTGGGGGATGGAATATGAGCAGCGTGAAAGATACTTACCAGATGTTTGATAAGGCCACAGCCTTTAATCAGGACATCAGCAATTGGAATATGGCAAACGTGACCGATACAAGGTTGATGTTTAAGGATGCAACAGCCTTTAATCAAAACATTGGCTTATGGAAACTCAATCCCGCTGTAAAAATGATGAATATGCTGGACAATTCAGGAATGGATTGCCAGAACTATTCGCTTACACTGAATGGATGGGCAAATAATACAAACACTCCATCAGGGCGGAGCCTCGGAGCTGCAGGCAGACAATACGGTACCAATGCCGTGCAGGCAAGAACAACATTGACCACTGGCAAAGGATGGACCATTACAGGCGACAGCCCGAGCGGACAAAACTGCGGACTGCCACAAACCATTACGGCAACCGACATGACTATGACCTATGGCGATGTCCCATTTGTACCTGCGGCTACTGCAAGCTCAAATCTGGAAGTCAGCTACACATCTGCGGACAACAGCATAGCCGAAGCCTTTCAGGACAGTGCTGACGGTAATAAATGGAAACTGAAAATCCATAAAGCAGGAGAAGTCAATATCACAGCAAAACAGGCTGGTAACGACTCCTACAGTCCGGCAGCGGATGTTATCTTTAAACTGACCATCAACAAAGCCGCCTTAACCGTAACAGCCAATGCCCTATCCAAAGAATACGGCACAGCAGATCCTGCGCTGACTTACACCGCTACCGGTTTTGTAAATAGCGATGACCAGACAGCACTGACAGGAACATTGAGCAGAGTTGCCGGCGAAGCTGTAGGAATCTATGCGATCGCACAGGGAACGTTGGATGCCGAGAACTACGACATCACCTACACAGGTGCCAATCTTACTATCACCAAAGCAACCTTAAACATTGTTGCCGATGCGAAATCCAAAGTATACGGTGCCGCAGATCCTGCCCTGACTTATACCGTCACAGGACTGGTAAACGGCGATGATCAGACAGTGATCACAGGAGCATTAACCAGAGTAGCAGGCGAAAACATCGGAACCTATGCAATTGAGCAGGGAACATTGGCGACAACCACTAATTACGATATTGTTTACACCAGTGCTGATCTTACTATCACCAAAGCAACCCTGAATATTGTTGCCGATGCTAAATCTAAAGCTTATGGAACAGCAGACCCTGTGCTGACTTATACGGTTACCGGGTTTGAAAACGGTGATGACCAAAGCATCATCACCGGAGCATTGTCAAGAGTAGCAGGCG
>NZ_JAELTX010000216.1 GCF_016429065.1 Pedobacter sp. ASV17 | reverse complement strand
CCATAATATTCTGCAATTTGCTTGATTAATGATGGATTTGTCTCTACTGCTGTTTGAATTGCAACCTTTTCAATTCCTAGATTAAATAAATTCTTTACATCAGCCATATCTCTTATTCCACCTCCGTAGCATAACGGCATGAAACATTCACTTGCTAATTGTTCAATAAGATCAAAGTCTGGCCCTCTTTTTTCTGCTGTTGCTTTGATATCTAATACCATTATTTCATCAACCTCTTTTTCATTAAATATCCTTATGGCATTAATCGGATCTCCAACATATTTTGGGTTAGTAAACTTGGTAGTTTTAACTAAGCCATTTTCATTAAGAAGTAAACAGGGTATAATTCTTGGCGCTATCATACTAATTTTAAAAAATTTTCGAAAAGACGCATCCCGAACTTATGGCTTTTCTCTGGATGAAATTGAACACCAAAAATATTATTCCTTGAAATCGCATTTACAAAATTAATTCCATAAACCGATTCTGCCAAAATATCACTCTCATTATCACAAACCACGTGATATTTATGAACATGATAAAATCTCGATGCTTCTATTTCGTCACTAAGTAATGGATTAACTTTTTTTACTTTAACATTTGACCATCCCATATGAGGAATCTTTAAATTATCTAGTTCACTTGGATTAAATGCGACAACATCAGCATCAAACCAACCCAAACCATCTTTAATTCCTTCTTCACTTTTTCTACATAACAATTGCATACCTAAGCAAATTCCCATTACGGGTATCTTTTTGTCTAATGCTAGATAATTTAAAGTATCAATCCATCCATGATCATTGAGCGCTTTCATGCCTGAGTCAAAAGCTCCAACACCTGGTAAAATTAATTTTTCGGCATTTTTTGCCAAACTTGGGTCTGAAACAATTACCGCAGTTCCTCCAACATGCTCAATCATTCTTTGAACTGATTTAATATTCCCAATACCACAATCAACTATAGTAATTTTCATTTCTTAAAATTATTCAAACTTACAATTTTTCTAATCCGCTCCTTTAATAACCCGTTCTCCCAAACCACCTTCAGCAATAACCTTTGCTGGAACTCCAGCAATTGTTAGTCCGTCGCCCTCAAAAGATTTAGTAACAACTGAATTGGCTCCAATTACACAGTTATTTCCAATTTTAACTGGTCCATAAATTTTGGCGCCAGGCCCAATGTAAACATTGTCTCCAATGCGAGGAGAATAAAGGTGTTCAGTACCAGCTTCAACAAAATTTGCTGCGCCTCCAATATGCACCCCCATATGTATTCGGCAGTTTTTTCCAATTCTTGTGGTAGGGTCAATAATCAACAACCCATAATGAACAATTGCCAAACCCGGGCCAAATATATTAGGCCCCAAACTAAAGCCGAGTCTAATAGATAACCTGCGATAGTATAATTTCACAAAAGCCAATAATACCCTGTTTTTTTTCGTATTTGTCAAATACTCTAAATAACGTGATATTATTACAAAACGAATAAGAGGGTCAAACATAATTGCTTTTAGGCTCAGTTTAGCACCCATACTATATAAATCAGAATTGATATAATATTTTAAATCTTTCCTCGAATTAATTTGCATATATATTTAATTTAATAACTTATTGTACAAATTTTCGTATGATTTAGCCATAACATCAGACTGTAAATTGCTTTGTACATATTTAAATTGCTTTTCAGATATTTCTAATCTTAATTTTTCATCATGAATTAATTTTATGATTTCTTCAGCAACTTTGTCGGTATCGCTATCAGACCATATCCAATCACTCTCTAAATTACGATATGTTTCATCCATTTGTAATGAAATTACGGGCTTACCTTCTACTGCTGCTTCAATACCCGCGATGCCTGTTACAGCACCAATATTAATGCTTAGATAAACCGACATAACTGATCTTGCAAGGGTTGCGTCAATGATCAGTCCTGGCAGATGAACAAATTTCTCTAGATTTAATGCTATCACTTTTTCTTTTAACAGATCAAATGATTCTCCATCACCTCCAATAATAAAATGGACCATTTCAGTATCGGGTAGTTTTATAT
>NZ_JAELTX010000021.1 GCF_016429065.1 Pedobacter sp. ASV17 | reverse complement strand
TCGAAAGACTTATTGGTGGCGAAGTGCTAACGGGAGTATTAGCCCAGCTGGTTAGGGTCCCGCACCTGCGGGATTAATCAGAGGGTCGCTGGGGAGTAGGATCCCGATACTTCGGGAAGCCCAGCAGAGGGAGCTTGAAAAATCAAGCCAACCCCACTCCGTCCGAGTAGATTTTTTTTGTATCTTAAGGTTTATGTTCTACCTGTACATTCTTTACTCCGAAAGCTCGGATAAATATTACGTTGGCTATACCCGTGACTATAGGCGACGTTTTTATGAGCACAATCATAGTGGTATTTAGATTGTACTACTGTTCGATTAATATATTTAAATTAGTAAATCAATACTTTCAAGTGCAATAGAGTAGACGCTTTATACCGTAAAGTCACCACCTTAGGAATATTCTCCAATCCAATTCGAATTTAGGAAATGAAGTCGGATTATTTGGATGTCTCTTATATGGAACATTTGCTATATCTTTTTAATTTGTTGTAAATTATATTTTGTTTTTCTTCTATCTAAGAATTAACTTAGGCAAAGCTTCTTATTAGTTACTCATGCTAAATTTCGTCTCTTTATCATCTTCACCTTTGCATTTTTTTTGCTTTGAACTAAAAACTGCTTTATTTCCAAGTCTATTTAATGCTAATTACCTTCGCTCATAACATGATCAACTGCTTTGCAATTACAGAACCAAGAAATCTCGAATTATTATCGTCATGTTTATTCAAGTATCCGCTTACAAGGCTGGTCGGCTTCTACAATGGTTCATCATTACGCGCTTCAGATATTATAGACTTGTCTATCCACATAGTTTTTGTAGACTATCAACTTCAGGAGCAATTTCGTAAATTGCTCGTAAAAATTGCACCACATGTATCGGTAGTTTATATTGCAGGAGAAAAAGAGCATGCATTTCAAGCCTTTGAAGATGGCGCTCTCGATTACATTTTATGTCCATTTGATTCGGAACGTTTGGATAAAACCATCAATAAATTTATCCGTTTTTCGCTTTTGATGCCTCCAGCGCAAAAATCATTTAAAGAAGCTTCTGATACCGAGTTTTTCTTTGTAAAACCAGATCCAAAGGGAAAAATCGAATTGCTGATCAATAGTAATGATGTTCTTTTTGTTGAGGCTTATCAAAGTGATGTAGTCATACAAATGGCAGATGGTAGAAGGTTTGTCTGCTTCCATACGATGAGGGAAATGGAAGAAAGCTTATCTAGTTGTTTTATGCGGGTTCATAAGTCTTTCATTATCAATTATAAAAAGATGTCTGCTTTCGACGGTTCGAATATCATAATAGAAACAAATCAACAATTTCGTATTCCATTAGGAGGCGTTTATAAAAAGTCCTTCCTAGATAGGAGGAATACCATGGTAATCCGTAAGCCTACCAAGGGTATGGAAGACAATATTTTGCGCAGGGCATTGACCTATTTGCTGATGTTTTTCCTTCTAGATGTAAACGTGGTTGACACCTGTTTATGTTTTGGCTAATTAAGGTATAACTGTTAATTTTTTTAGTATTCTTTGATATTGTTTTCTAGTAAGTTCTAGCAAGGAACTTATCGAACCCTTTCTAATATTAAGCATTTAATTCTATTGTCCACGATGTACGTGGGTAGTGAGTAAAAAGTAGTTGATTAGAGATTTGTTTGAATCTTTAATCAGTGTTTTCTTGAGTTGGTTGTAAATGTAATGTATACCGCAATTTTTTCTTTTTAGCTGAGAAGGTTATTTAATTTCTAATCTTTTTCAAAATCTTTGTTTCCTGAAATTGCAGTTTCATCTCGGTTTTTCGAGTGTTTGTCCCTGTTGTGAAGTAGTTGGCAGAAAGAATTGAATACAATGGTTAGGAGAGATAACTTAGTTCTCTTAAAAAACGCCAAATGTTCAACTTTAATTTGCCCTCTCAAAAGCCAACCGAGAAAAGCATCGAGACCTCTGTGCTTTATCCCATTTTGTATTCACCACTTCTTTTAATTGTGATGTTTAACTATAATAAAATTATCAGTTTAATAGTAAAGTCTTTTTGCCTAGTCATTGCTTTAAGTATTTTTTTACCATATTTAATGTATGCGCAAAATTCGATTAAACAAGCCAGTCCATCGGCAAATTTTGCGAACACTTTCACTTCGACCGTAGACTTGTACACAGGAAAGATCAATGTAGCCTTTAACTTGGCGAATTTGCAGTTTGGTGGTGAGGATTTGTCTGTCAGAATTAAATATTTGGCAGGAAATGGAGTAAAGGTAAATGATCTCCCGTCATGGGTAGGGTTAGGTTGGGGACTGGATGCACCCGGTTACGTTTATAGAAAAGTAAAGGGTAAGCCAGACGAATTACAGACTTATAAGTCTACTATCTCAACAGTTCATGAATCATATGGTGATCCTGCTAGCCCCTTTTCAATAAAATCAGTTGCAGGTAAATCAATGGTTACAGAATTACATTCGCAAAATAAGAGCTATGTAAGTAATCGTTCTTTGCTGGGCAGCAGCGATTGGGATGTTCCCTCAAAAATTTTATCGTATAAGCCTTCTGGTCAAAATGGCATTCCATATACTTCGTATTCGGGATGGATTCATCTAGCGAACGGACTTTTTCGCCAGTCGTCGGTTACAAATGTAAATTCTACACCGGTTATAGACTTGGTTCCCGATGAGTTTTCGGTGCAGGTTGGTGAGCTAAGTGGTTCGTTTTTTTTAAATTCTGAAGGAGAATGGACTTTTATTTCTAATAATCAGTTGTCTTGTAAAGTTGAAGTAATTATCGACTATAATTATCTTACACAAGGACTCCGTACACCTGGTGTAATTACTAAAATTGTACTGACAAGTAGTAAAGGGATGCGTTATACTTTTGATGGTGACTTCGAGTCCTCCAATGTATCAACAGCCTTTGATTTCAATTCAGCAGGGTTTAGCGTTCCGGCAGGAAACTATTTTTATGATCTTACACCAACCCTATGGAATATTTCAAAGATTGAAAACTTAAATACACAAGAACAAATAATTTATAGTTATAAACCATCGTTCTATCAAATTTCAAAATATCATTCGGCATTTGGGACTAGCAATAAAATCGTCTACGACAACCATATCATACCTGAGGGGTCTTTCTTTGATTGGAATTACTATACTGCTAACTATAGAGTTGCGCATCGGACAAAGTTGCTAGAGGCGATTACCTGTTCGAATGGGTATAAGATAGAGTTCAACACTAGTCTTTCTACCCAGTTATCAACTAATCAAAGTTTCTGGGGCGCCAATGAATTTAGTACCGATCCTGTTTTGGCTGGAAAGTCTTTTAAACACGACTTATATAAGCTTAATAGTGTAAGCGTATTTGATGAAAATACTTTAGTTAGTAAGGTTCTATTTAAATATAACGAAAAAGCCACAGAACGCTTACAGTTAGAACGTTTGGAATTTACAGATGGAACAAACATAAGTAATTTTGTGTCTTTCAATTATAACAAAATGAAGTTGCCGGATTATGGTAGTAGAGAGATTGATCATTGGGGTTATTATAACGGTAAGGATTTTTTCAAAACTTATAAGTCTGGCCCTTATAGTAAAGCAGCTCTAGAATCTTACAGTGAAACTTATAAGTCTGCTAATTCTTCACTGACTATTGCTGAAATTTTAGAAAGTTTCACTACAAGTACTGGAGCTAAAACTACATTCGAATATGAACCGAATCGATATTATGTACAAATAGATGATATTTCACGACAGCCAGTTCCTGTTGTAGGTTCTATTTATGGAGGTGGTGTAAGAATTAAAAATGTAAAAATTGAGGACAATCAGCAACTATTGTCGACTAATTACTACTACGTGAAAGAAGATCAGTCTTCTAGTGGTATTTTAGCTCAAACTCCTCCATCATACATCAGTGCTAATAGCCCAAATTCCTCCTCTTATTATACTTTTAGGCAATCTGGTTTTTCTTCAAATATAACCAATTCCGATATTGTTACTTACTCTAGGGTTGTGCAAAAGCAGCAAGATGAGCTCACAACAATTACGGATTTCACCAATTTTGATAATGGCTTTGCCGATTTGGCAAGTTCTGTAAAAAACTTTATGGGAAGCGTATTTGATATTAAAGATGCCTATAGCGACTTTAGTTTCAAAAGAGGAAAAATTAAATCCGTGAAGAAAATGTTGCAGGGGCAGGTTTTGCCATTGGAAGAAGTGATTTATAAGTATCGACACGACTTTAGCGAAATGGCTCATCCAGAATACAGAGCTGTATATATGTCGAATTCTACTCCGAACTTTTATTATTCGGTAATTTCCTATAGGCGGTATGCAGATTTACCAGTGGAAGAAAAAACGGTCACCAATAAGAACTTGGAAAGTATTGTAAGTGCCAAGTCCTATGTTTATGACAATTATAATAACCTAACAGAAGAATTATTCGAGACATCTACTATAGGAGGCATTCTTAAAACAACCTATAAATATCCTTATCATTTCTCTTCGAGTATTTACCAAGACATGGTAATCAAAAATTTAATCACACCGGTTATAGAAAAAATAGAAAGTAAAAATAACGTTCAGCTCACATTGTTGCGAACGAATTTTGACTACTTCAATAGCAATAATATTTTAGTGCCAAAGAGCATACAATTGCAGATCGGGACAGAAGCGATACAAACCAAAAAACTGTTTCACCGATATGATTTGATAGGAAATGTTTTGGAAGAACAGATTCCTGATGGGAGTAAAGAGGTGTTGCTTTGGGGTTACAAAAATCAATACATGGTTGCTAGAATAAAGAATAGTGATTATACAACTATAGCGCCACTTTTGTCACAGTCGATTTTGAATAACCCGACCTCTGACCAGCAATTGATAACGATATTTAATGATCTACGTACTTCATTGCCAAATGCGTTTATTACTTCTAATACCTATCGCCCGCTTGTTGGAATGACTAGCGAAACAGATAGCAAAAGATTAACGACATATTATGATTATGATACATTTGGCAGACTAGAGTACGTAAAAGATTTTAATAAGAATATTTTAAAGAAACATGTTTATAACTATGGGCAAAATAATCCAAGCAAAGGGCTGGAAATTAGTGTTCAAAGTTACTGTAAATATAGAGAACAAACAGTTTCGATAATTGATTGCCCAACCAATTCTGGTATTAAATGGGAAATATCTGGAGGTACTTTGATTTCTGGCCAAGGTACACCTACAATAAAAATATTACCCCTTTTGTCTGGTGGGGTTACCCTTAAGGCTATTTTATCATTGGATGATCCAATTAATGATACTTACTCGTGGGTATTAAATGATGCTACCATTTACTCTAATGAAAATTTTATACTAGGTCCTAATAATGTGTGTGGTGAGGCAGGCTTTTCATTTCTTTATCCCGAGAGTTATAACGACGTTATCTGGAAAACGTCTGATAATATTTCAATGATTCCTTATGATGAAAATCTTCAATACGCTGTGCCTAAGTATTGGAAATATCCAAATCCTATGGATATGGGTTCATATGGTTGGATAGAAGCACTTTTAGGTTGTACGGTATATAGGAAAGAAGTAGGAATGTTTCCTAATCCTAACGATCTCTTTTATACAGTAATGAATAAGAACTTGGATTACGGGGGCTATGCATGCAATAATAGTGGGACAGAGATTAAATTAAGTTGGCCTCAAGAAGTAACTATAGGAGATTATACCTTTAATTGGATATTGCCAAATGGGTGGACTTACAATGATATAAGTTCTAATAATGACGGGATGCATGTATTGATTTATCCTCCACAAAATGAAGAACCTACGGGAAGCACAACCTTTTATGTAGAATTGTCATCTCCATCATGTGGGCCATTATTTGTTGTTGCATATGGCTTTAATCTATTGCCTTGTGGGGGGGCGGCCATTAATTCTCTTACAAATGGCTCCGCGAAAAAAGCAAGCTCAATTAATTCCAAATCGTCAGGTCAATCAGTTACTCCAAATAGTATTCAGGTTAATATATCTGAAGTAAAACTCTATGATTCGAGTGGCCATTTGGTTAGGGAAGGGAAAGGAAGTTCTTTGAATGTTTCTGGTTTAAGTGAAGGGAAGTATGAAATTCATGTTGTGGAAGGAGCTAAAATAACTAAGAGGGAATATACGGTTGGGGCTAAAATAAACTCAATAAAAAAATCTAAATAATTACGCTTTTTAATTATGAATATTGTGAGATATACCTGTTGTTTTTTTATAGCGTTTTTCATGTTGCTAACTTCAACTTTAAATGCTCAAAATCTGGGAACAATTAGCCATCCGTTTGATGCTGGTGTATTCAGTCGCTGCGAGTCACGTAGTTATTCTGATCATCAATCGAGTATGAGCACTTTTAACGACAATATTGGAGAACCTTCCAAAGATGCTTGGTATAAATTTGTCTTGACTGATACCGTTGAAATATCAATTGATTTATGCTCTTCGTTAGTGACGGACACACGTCTTTATTTACTTAATTCATCCTATGCCCAAATAAGCAGCAATGATAATTATGGCCCGCTCTGTAATTCACTTAAGTCATCAATGAAACTAACACTTGGCCCTGGGACGTACTATGCCGCCATGGAGGGTGATGGCTATGGAGGACCGGATGACCTTACGATTAGTATAAATGTTGTAGGTCAGAGCTATCCAATAGGATCGTCAATTGGTAATCCAATAGAGGCTGGTAGTTTTGGTGACTGTTCAGGCCGTTCTTTTAGAGATATTAGGAATAATAGTAGCAGTTGTTACGGTAACGGAGTTGGGGCTTCGAGTAATGATATTTTTTATAGATTAATTATAACCGAAACCCGAGAGATAGAAATTTCCCATTGCGAATCAAACTTTGATACAAATATACATTTATTGAACAGTAGTGGTGGTGTTATAGTTTCAAATAATGATAACGGACCATTGTGTGCTGGATTGCGGGCATCAATAAAAATAACATTGCAACCTGGTACTTATTATGTGGTTTCAGAAGGTTCGGGTTCAAGCAGCGGAACAATTATCACCAATATAACAGCTAAACCAGCACTACCGATAGGCTATGCTAAGGAAAACCCAGTTTTGGCGGGTGAATTTAGTGGATGCGTTGAACGAAATTATAGTGATAGCAGAATAAATAGCAGTTGTGGGACGTCTGGAATTTATTATAAAATTGAGGTTTTAGACGATGCTGATCTTCTTGTGTCTACATGTACAATAGGAGGGTATGGAGAGCTTAAGGTTTTAAACTTATCTGACGAGGTCATAGCATTTAATGACGGTAACGGTCCTTTATGTGTTGGGGCGCCAGCCTCTTTAAAAGTAAGTCTTTCTCGAGGAACTTATTTGATCAAACTGCTAAATTCAGGCTTTGGTAGTATTGATATTAGCGTAGCCCCTAGAATGTTAGCTGGCTCTACTATTAATGCACCTATTGACGTAGGTACGTTAGAATCTGGGCGTGTTTTTAGAAGTACACGTGATAATTCTAGGTGTTATGGGAATGATATTGGCCAAGCAAGTAATGATATTTATTATAAAATTGTTTTGTCTTCCGCGTCGGAACTTTCTATTTCTCATTGTGGTTCAACAATTGATACCTATATGCATCTGTTGGATGCCTCAGGAAATACCATTCAGGTTAACAACGACGATGGTCCGTTATGTAGTGGTGCTGCCGCATCAATGAAGGTGAGTTTAGGCGCAGGTACTTACTATGTTGTTTCAGAAGGGTTCGGAAATGCTAGTGGTATGATTACAACATCTATTCAGATTGATGATATAGGTTTGTGTACGCCTTTAGCACCAAAGGTGAGTTTAAGTGAAAATTTTAAAGCCACATATACACCGCGTAAGGCATTTGCTAAAGGTACGGATTTAGATCAGCAACCGACATGTGAAGTTATGCATGAGGTTGCTTATTTTGATGGCTTGGGAAGACCAAAGCAAACGGTTAATACAAAAGGTAGCCCTACCGGAAAAGATATTATTTACCCCTATGCTTACGATGCGTTGGGACGCGAAACACTAAAGTTCCAACCATATACCATTTCTGGAAATAACGGAGCTTACAGGGCAAATGCTTTATTGTCCAATGGCCAAGCTGGTTTTTATAATGACCCCCCTGATGGGGTTAAGGCTACTGCCAATCCGTTTAGTCGAACCGTTTTTGAACCATCACCGCTAAACAGGACTATTGAATCAGGAGCGCCAGGAGACGCTTGGCAACCTATTATTGGTAGTAATACCGGACACACGATAAAATTCGAATATGGTGTAAACAACGCGGGAGACGGAGTAAAGCTCTGGACGATAAATACTGCTGGTAATGGGGCAATCTCTTCAGGCGTTTATGAGATTGGTAAACTTTTCAAAAACATCCTTAAAGATGAGAATTGGAAACCCTCCGATGGTAATGCTGGCACGATAGAAGAATTCAAGGATCTTGAGGGGCGTGTGGTGCTCAAGCGCAATTGGGAGAACAACACAAAGAGTTTAAGTACTTATTATATCTACGACCTATTTGGCAACCTACGCTATGTATTGCCACCAGCGGTGAATGAGAACGGACTGAATATTGTCAGTTTTGATGAAACGCAGACTATATTCGTCAACTTTATTTACGGCTATCATTACGATGGAAAGCTTAGGATGATAAAGAAGAAAACTCCCGGCAAATATTGGCAATTTATGGTGTACAACAAACTTGATCAAGTGGTGCTTACACAGGATGCCGTGCAGCGTAATGATGGTCAATGGTTATTCACCAAGTATGATGCATTGGGGCGCATTATTGTCACTGGTATATATAATAATACAGCTGATATCGTAGATATGCAGACTATGGTTGATGGCCATGCCATACTTTGGGAAGAACGTGATAATAATAATAGTAGTGGCGTGATGACAGGCTATAATAACTTAGCTTTTCCTAATACAGCAATCAACAGTTACCTGACGGTTAATTACTATGACGATTACGATTTTTTCAATAACACATTTGGTCAACCTAACGGTACCACACAGGTGCAAGCTTCAAAAACCAAGGGGCTGCTTACTGGAACAAGTACCACTGTATTAGGCATGGGTACAAAATTGCTTTCAGTGAGTTATTACGACGAATATGGGCGTACTATACAGATTAAAAGTGAGCATCACTTGAATAATGGTCACGATGTATTTGACACGGAGTACGACTTTGATGGAAACGTGAAGAATGCGATGCGCACCCATGTGAATGGTAGTGTTTCTACTACTATTTCCATGGCTTATACCTACGATCACATGGGGAGGAGAAAAACCACGGTTCAGAGTATCAATGGTATTGCACCAACGGTACTGTCGGCGTTGGTGTACAATGAGATCGGTCAGTTAAAAAATAAGAAACTGCATAACGGTATCCAAACCACCGCTTTTACCTACAATGAGAGAGGCTGGTTGAAGCGTAGCCATAGTAATCAGCTTGATGTGCAGTTACAATATAACGAAGGTAGCTATCCACAGTTCAATGGCAATATCTCCAGTCAAAGCTATACCAACGGTGTTAACAATACTTTTGCCTATCAATATGACCATTTGAACAGGCTTTTGAAAGGTGCGGCCACAGGGATGACAGAGGAGATTAGTTACGATCTGATGGGAAATATCAAAAGTCTAAATAGGGACAATGCAGGAGCAAGAGTTTATAATTATACTGGCAATCAGCTGCAAGACATCACGAGTTTTACTGGACTGTATCAATATGATGAAAACGGCAATGCGATTATAGATGGACGAAACGGCGTTGGACTTGGTTACAATTATCTTAACCTTCCAGTTACGGCCAATAAGAATGGCTTTAGCATGACTTATACCTACGATGCAACGGGCAGAAAGCTGAAGAAGGTATCTACTGGTACTAGCACTATTACCACTGATTATGTAGGTGACATCCAATATACTAACGGTAATATCGATTTCATACAGACCGAAGAAGGTATTGCTTTCAACAGTGGGAGCGGTTATATTTACCACTATAATCTTACTGACCATCTGGGCAATGTGAGGGCAACTTTCAAAGTGAACGGAAGTGCCATTGAGGTGATCCAACGAGACGACTATTATGCCTTTGGGATGCGGAAGTCTGGGCTAAATGACATTGGTGCAGCCTCGCTCGAAAATAGGTATCTTTACAATGGCAAGGAGTTGCAGGATGAGCTGCAACAGTATGATTATGGGGCGAGGTTCTATGATCCAGTAATTGGAAGATGGATTGTGGTGGACCCGCTGGCGGAGCACTCACAGAGCTTAACACCATATCATTACTGTTCAAACAATCCTATGAACAGAACCGATCCGGACGGCAAGTGTGATGATCCTTATTGTCCGCATCGAGAAACTCCAGACGAACTTAATGCAGGCATGCAGATCGGCGCTGCTATAGTGAATGGAGTGAGAGGACTGAAAACACTTTTCTATAAAGCATTTATTCCAAACAAAAAAGGAATGAAGTGGCAAGGGGAAGAGATTTATAAGGATGGGGCTTATTCTTTTGAAATGAAGCAAGTTCCAACCGAAGGTCTACTGAAAGATATGAAACAGACTGCATTTGCCGGTTTTGATGCTGCTGTGCCACTCAGTATGCTGAAACCAGGTACTACAGGTGTTCTTGCTGTAAATACAGAAACGAAAACAATGTCTGCTAATTCGGTTGCAAAAGCAATTTCCTCTTATGAAAAAAATATTTCAGAACACACCAAAAAATTAAAAGACTATATAGCAGACCCGTTTAAGTTTGATAATAAAGGAACCCTGAAAAATGCTACGAAAGAAATACAGGAAAAAATCATTGCAGGAAGAATAAAGAGCTTAGAAAAAGAGATACAGAAATTTAAAGATAATATTGAAAAACTTAAATCTAAAAACGACAAATAAAATGAAAATAAAACTGGAAGATTTGGAGCAAATGATTTCCGCCATTTTTTTAAAGTATAAAGAATTTTATGGGAATGAAATAGAAATGGAAAATGATTTTTATTGGAAACTTGAAGAGAATGAAATTTACACTCCTAGCACACAACCTATAGATTTTTCACTAGGTCAATTAACAGATGACTGGGAAACTCTACAAAACTCTTTTAAATCAGATTATTTAATTCCATATGATTTACAAAGAATTTCAAATATTCTTACGGCTTTAAGTATTGAGAAGCCTATTTTTATTTAGAATTTCAAGCAGGTAAAACTATAAGCCCGGCGATGTAAGAATTGCCAGGCTTTTTTATGCGTACGCCTTTCTGGCCTTGGCATCCCTAAGGAGATGTTACACATTAAACTTTTTTCAACAATGGCGAAACTGGCAACCGACAACCCCGAATTATTAATCTATATCGATGGTAAATTGCATATAACCGTATTGGGCGGTATCAAGTTAAAAGGTTTGGATAGATTGAAAGTAACCTTAAAGATCACGCTTCCCCCTTTGGGGAAATGTCAGCAGTGTAGATGTCAGATAATTCGGTAACAGATTTGATTTTAGATGCGGATTAATTTATTATTCTTTTTGGTTTTCATTTTTAGCCATTTCAATCGGCGTTATTCTCCCTATTCCTTGATGTGGTCTTTCTTGATTATAATAAAGCATATATTGAAATAATTCGTCATGAAGTTCCTCAATGCTGTCAAAATCAGTTTCTTCGATCAGATCTTCTTTTAATGTTCTCCAGAACCTCTCCTCCTTTCCATTGGTTTGGGGCCTGTAAGGCTGGGTATACCTATGCCTGATATGCAATTCTATAAGCATCCGTTCAAAAGGATGGTTCATTTTATTTTGGCTTTGCCGTTGGCCAAACTCTGGCCCATTGTCAGGGAGGACCTCTTCGAACTTTATCCCATATTGGCCCTGCAGCATATTGATGCACCTCATGGCAGCAAACATCACCGTTAGCGAAGTTATATCTTATGTTGCCTCTGCCCAGGCCAGACGGCTATAGTCATCCAGTAGGCATACCAGGTAGAGCTTGCGGCTTTGTCCCCTTATTACAGCTTTGCCAAGGTGATGGCAGTCAATGTGTCCAAGTTGTCCCATCCTTTCCTTAATAATCTTCCTTTTGTTTTCTTTCATCCCCACTTTGGCGCAAGTCTTGTGTTTTGGGTTTGAGTTTTGGATGACTTGTGTCAGTTAGCACAAGTCTGACCATGGTTCGTTTCTTTGGTTCTAGGACTTGCGCTAAAGAGCATAATCATAGTGATAGGATAACCTTTACTTCAAAGCATAGGCCTTGGATATTAAAAGCTGTTTTTGCTTGTGGCGAAATAGAGAGTGAGGCCATGCATTTGGAGCGGTTCATCAAAAAGCAAAAGAGCAGAAAGCTACTCGAAAGACTTATTGGTGGCGAAGTGCTAACGGGAATATTAGCCCAGCTGGTTAGGGTCCCGCACCTGCGGGATTAATCAGAGGGTGGCTGGGGAGTAGGATCCCGATACCTCAGAGGGAGCTTGAATCTTACCACTATATTCTTCCCTACAAGCACTATTCGTAACTCAATATTATCTGGCTGATTGATCGCAATCAGCTGGTAGCTTTCGAACATCATCCAATAAATGCGTGATTCATTTAAATGTCCTTGTAGGGGCATCTATCAATTTAAACAACAGGAAGTCGCTTGACGATTTTGTCGTAAATAAAACTTACCCTTCTGTAATAACTTATAATGCTGTCTGTTCTGAAGCACTTGGTTAAGTTATTGTTTTTTGATTGTTAACTCAGTGTTAAAGCTTGTTTTTGAGTGTTTTAGTGTTAAAAAAGTATACGAAATCAACTTTTAATTAGAGTTCTTGCGCTAGGCTAGGAGATACTTTTGCTGTCATTAAAAAACAAAAACAAACAACAGAAATGAAACCAACATTTATGAGAAGCTTATTGCTTCTGCTATGCTGTGCTTTTTCTATCCTATCTGGCTTCGCCCAAAATGGAACCCTACAAATTAAGGGCAAGGTCACTGATGAGACTGGGATAGGCATGCCTGGAGTAAATATCAGTGTAAAAGGCAAGAAACTTTTCCGTACGACAGATAATTTCGGTGCCTATACGATTGGGCCTATCCAAGAGAAGGATGTCCTAATTTTCAGTTATACTGGATATTCAACGAAGGAAGTGACGGTAACGGGAGCACTTGTCAATGTTAACCTAGTGCCTGATGCCAATAATTTAAAAGAGGTGGTGGTAACGGCACTCAACATCAATAGGGATAAGAAAAGCTTGGGCTACTCGGTAACTTCTATTGATGGCAGTATGGTGAACAGTGTACAAACACCCAATATTGTCAATGCGCTATCTGGAAAAATTGCGGGTGTAGACGTAGGCAATATTGCCAATGGTATCGCAGGAACCAAGCGCATTGTGATCCGTGGAGGATCTTCACTCACGGGAAATAACCAACCACTTTGGGTAGTGGATGGAACGCCCATCAACACGGAGACCCTAGGAGGTCCAGATGCCTTTGGTGGGGTCGATTATGGAGATGGTCTTACAGGTTTGAATCCTGATGATATAGAAACCATTAGTGTGTTAAAAGGAAATGCTGCGGCTGCACTATATGGCTCTCTAGCTTCCAATGGTGTAATTTTGGTAACCACCAAAAAAGGAAAATCAATCAATGGAAAATCGGTAATAGATTTCAGCTCATCTATGCTGTTTGATAAATTGGTGAATACAACAGATTTCCAGTTCGATTATGGCCAAAGTGGTACAGGAAATGAACCTCCAGCTACGCCCGAAGAAGGATTTAGTTCTTCCAGTTGGGGCGCAAAATTAGACGGTAGACCTTCTGTGAGATTTGATGGGGTTACCGTACCATTCAATGCCGTAAAAGATAACTACGAACGTTTCTTTAACACTGGAAATACATTGACCAATACCGTGTCCATTTCTGGTAGCAACAATATCCACAACTATCGCATCTCTTTATCGGATCTAAGGAATGAAGACATTATTCCGAATGCCAAGTTCAACAGGACTGGTGTGAACTTAAAGACGACTTCGAAATTTGGCCGTTTAACAGCTGATATTGCACTAAACTATACCGTAGAGAAGGCAAAAAATAGGCCTTTCATTGGTGGGAATGTTTCTAACCTGTTTTATTCATTGGCCTATATGCCAGGGAATATCGATGTAGAAAGTTTAAAACCTGGTTACAATGCTGATGGTAACGAGTTCAGTTATGCCAATAGCATTTCCAATCCTTATTATGCCGTGAACAAGGTGAGCCAGTCTGATAACAAAGATCGAGTGACTGGATCAATCAATTTGAAGTATGATTTTACTAAATGGCTTTACCTGAGGGGAAGGGCCACAAGGGACTATTATGCTGTTGGACGTAGCAGGTATATTCCAGGTGGAAACCAATTTACCAGCTATCCGTTAGGACAGTTGGAGGAAGCGGCAACTAAGAGTTGGGTAAGCAATTATGAACTTATTTTAGGCGTGAAAGATATCAAAATTGGCGATGTGGGCATTAACTTTTTCGTAGGAGGTAATAACTTGGAGCGTAAAAGAGATATTGTCAACACTTCGGGTAACAGTTTTGTAGTTCCAGGTGTTTATACTTTCAATAACTTGGCTACCAAATTGCCTATCACGAGTAAAAGCTGGCAAAAAACCAATTCATTTTTTGGAAGCTTGGAACTTTCCTACCATAACTACCTTTATTTGAACCTAACGGGCCGTAACGATTGGTTCTCTACGCTTCCAATGGACAATAATAATCTTTTCTATCCGGCGGCATCCCTATCATTTGTATTTTCTGATGCTTTCAAATTACCTGAAGCAATTTCTTTCGGAAAGTTGAGGGCTTCCACCGCACAAGTGAGTGGTGATACCAGTCCCTATCAGCTGGATTTAAGCTATTCGTTGACACAGGTAGCCTATGGTGGCAACAACCTACAATATATCGGTACTACCAATATCAGCAATAGCAAACTACAACCGCTATTGAGTACTGATTATGAATTGGGACTTGAAATGGATTTTTTCAAAGGCAGAATGGGATTTGACGTGAGTTACTATAATAAGCAGATCAAAAATGATATTGTGAGAACGGCAGTGTCTAGAAGCACAGGTTTTAGAACAGCTATTCTTAACGTCGGCAAAATGGAAAACCAAGGGATTGAATTGTTGCTTAAAGGTACACCGGTTAAAACAGGAAAATTCCAATGGGATGTAAGCACAACCTTTACCAAAAATAGCAATAAGGTAGTGACGTTAGGTCCAGGTACCGAAAATGCGCCCATCTTAATGGCTACAGCTAAAAGTGGCGAGGTAATTATCCAGCTAGAAGAAGGCAAGCGCTACGGAGGGATTTATGGCTACAAATACAAGCGTAACGATGCGGGCCAAATTGTGTACAATGCACAAGGATTACCACAATATACCACTAAGAACGAATTTTTGGCCAATGGGGTTTATGATAAGATGTTGGGATTTGGTAACACTTTTAGTTTTGGAAACTTTGCCTTGTTTACTTTGGTAGACGCCAAGTGGGGTGCTTCGATTTACTCAGAAACCAATGCCTTGTCTTACAGCAACGGTAAACACAAAAATACCTTGATTGGCAGGGAAGATGGATTGATTGGTGAAGGTGTAAATGACAGCGGTGCTGCAAACACGGTTAAATTAAGAGGAATTAGCAATACGGATTTCACCACAGGTGCATCCAGTGTACAATCTTACTACCAACAGATTTCGCATGTGGCCGAAGAATTTATTTATGATGCCAGTTTTGTGAAGTTACGTGAGGTTTCACTGAGCTATAGATTTCCAAAGTCGTTATTGAGCAAGGTGGGGATCTCCAATGCAACCTTCTCTTTAGTTGGCAGGAACTTGGCCACCCTTTATAAACATAAAGACCTTACCAATGTAGATCCGGAAAGTAGTGTAGCCAGCGGTAACGCCCAAGGCATTGAGCGATTGGTATATCCGGTGACCAGAAACTTTGGTTTTACCCTTAAATTATCCCTTTAACAGCGCTAAAATCTAATTGTTCAATATTCTGAAACAATCATTATGAAAAGAAATATTAAAAATATTGCAGTGGTTGCCGTGATGGCCCTGACGGGAGTTTTGTCTTCCTGCGATAAGGGTTTTGATAAGGTCAATGTGAGCGAGGATTTCGTTTCGACCCCAAACCCAGAATACCAATTGCCTGACATCGAGCTCAAGATGCTGGATAACACCTATTATACCCTAGGAGATTTTGTAGCCCCTTTTGTGATGCAGGTAACCAATCGAAAAAGCTACGAGACATTGAATGTAGCTGGTGGCTATCACGGTTACCACTTTGAGTGGATTTACGGAAACCCATTGGTGAACGTGGTAGACTTTATTGAAAGAACCAAAGCTGATCCCACAAGGGTTAACTACACTAGCATAGGAAGAATCATCAAGGTTTATCTTGCCCATCAGTTGACCGATTTGTATGGTGAGATTCCTTATTTTGAAGGCGGAAGGGGATACTTGGACAGAACCTTTACACCTGCTTATGATCCACAGGATAAAATCTATGCCGATATGTTCAAGGAATTGGACGAAGCTATTTCGGCATTTGATAACACCCAGCGTATTCCAACTACTGCTGATATTGTTTATAAGGGCGATATTGCCAAATGGAAAAAATTTGCGAATAGTTTAATGCTTCGTTTGGGACTGAGAATCATGAAGGCAGATGGGGTGAATGGTAAAAAATGGATCGAAAAAGCAGTTGCTGGAGGCTTAATGCAAAATAATGATGATAACTTTTTGGTGAAGTACCTGCCTAATAGCTCTACAGGTGGAACAACTAATCCAACCTCTAACGGGCAGGCGCACATTTTTATCCGTTATCCAGACAATTATCGCTTGACTTCTCAGTTTATCAACCAGCTCAAAAATACGGCAGATCCAAGAATGAGTGTTTATGCGATGTTACCAGCTTCTAGAACAGCTTACGGAGCGGGAAACAAGGATCCGGCTAAACAAAAAGGGTGGCCTGCATTTGGAGATAGAGCGGAAGAGGCTCCCTACTCAAGTATTCCTTCTGCTAACCGTTTGAACTATTCGGTATCCAACAATACAACTTTTGGCAGATATGACGCACCTTACATTCACTTAAGTTATGCACAGGTACAGTTCCAATTGGCCGAATGTACAGTAAGGCAAATCATTACTGGCAGTACCACCGCAAAAACCTATTACGAAAATGGCGTGAGGGCAGCGATGGATCAGCTGAAGGCCTATGGTTCTGAAGGGGTAATTACTGCAACGCAGGCTACGGCCTATCTTAATGCTAACCCTTACAATCCAGCAGATACAGAGGCAGCCCTAGAGGCCATCAATATGCAATATTGGATTGAAACCCATTACAACTGGTACGAAACTTTTGCCAATATGAGAAGAAGCGGTTATCCTAAGTTTTACGATCAATTGGCACCAGTTACCCAGCAACCTGGAAACCTGAATGCGAAGATGCCAAGGAGATTAACCTACCAGCCAGATGAAGTATCTACTAATCCTAAGCTGCAGCAGGCACTCCAAAGGCAAGGACCTGATTTGACAAGTACACGTGTATGGTGGGATAAGCCCTAGCCACCTGTAAATTTTTTCATTTTTTGTTTTGGGCAACCGTGTTGATCAACATGGTTGCTCTCTTTATTTTACTATTAGTTATGAAAGTTAAGATTTGTGCCCTCTTTATTTTGTTATGCTGGACCGTATTTGCCAGTGCCCAAACTACCACGTCAAGAAGAGATGCCGGCAGGTATGGCTATAGACCCAAATTGCTTAGGGGGCCTTATTTACAGGTGACCACCCCGCATAGCGTTATTGTTAGATGGCGTACCGATGAGCTCGATGCAGGATTTGTACGGTTTGGTACAGATGCCAAAAAACTGGATCAGCTTGCTGGCAACAACACCCGAACAAAGGAACATATTGTTACGTTGAGCAATCTTAAACCTTCTACCAAGTATTACTATATGATTGAAGGTTTTAAGGACACTTTGCAGTATGATCATGATAACTATTTAAGCACCTTTCCGCTAGCAGGAGAGAAGGGGAAATATTCGATAGGTATTTTTGGCGACTGCGGAACCCGCACCACCAATCAGCTCAATAGCTTGGCACAGTTTGAAAAATATTTGGGCAACACTCCCCTAACGGCATGGATCCTTTTAGGAGACAATGCCTATTCTTTTGGTAGCGATATGGAATACCAAGCTAATTTTTTCAATACCTATAAGGATCATTTGCTTAAAAAATCGGCAGTTTTTCCCGCTCCTGGTAATCATGATTATAGGGATGAACCTTATGCGGCCGAAGTAGCACAACGTTCGGGAGAAATTGCATACTATCAAAATTTTAACATGCCAACCAAAGGAGAAGCAGGTGGATTACCCTCAAATACGCCCGCATTCTATTCATTTGATGTTGGGAATGTCCATTTTCTTTCTTTAGATTCCCATGGGACGGAAGATAATGGTTCACGTTTATTTGATACCACTGGCGTTCAAGTGAAATGGGTAAAGGCAGATTTGGAGGCCAATAAGAACAAGGATTGGGTGGTGGCTTATTGGCATCATCCTCCCTATTCTATGGGTTCCCATAATTCAGATACCGAAAGACAGATGGTCAAGATCAGGGAGAATTTTATTCAGATTTTGGAAAGATATGGGGTAGACCTGGTGCTTTGTGGACATAGCCATTCTTACGAACGCTCAAAATTGATGCAGGGACACTACGGTCCTGAGGCATCTTTTTCTCCTGAGAAACATTTGTTGAGTACTTCTTCTGGACAGTATGATGGTACACCTAATTCTTGTCCCTACATCAAGCAGGGTTCAGAAAAAGGTACGGTGTACGTACTGAGTGGCTCCGCTGGTCGTGTAGATCATGCACAGGCCTCTTTTCCGCATGATGCCATGCCTTTTGCCAACGTGGAGGTAAGTGGTGCAAGTATTTTGGAGGTAGAGGACAATCGTTTGGATCTGAAATGGTTGAGGGCCGATGGGAAGATCGGTGACCATTTTACGATGATGAAAGGCGTTAATAAAAAACGGACTATCGAACTTGCAGAAGGTGAAACGGTAACGCTTAATGCTTCTTTTATTTCAGATTACAAATGGAGCAACGGCGCAAAAACAAGAGCAATCACCATTAAACCTGCCGTGGGGAAACATCAGTACACGGTGAAGGATTCGAAAGGTTGTTTGGAGGATATTTTTGAAATCAACGTAACCAAAAAATGATGAGAATAAGATTGATCGCCATAAGCTCCTTGTTATGGGCTGGGATGAATATTTCAGCGGTACAAGCGCAAAATTATAGCCCCGCAGTAAAAAACGGGAGTGAAAAATTCAGTAATAAGGCAAAGCTGATTAGGGGACCTTATTTGCAAGCGGCCAGCGATACCAGTATCGTGATCCGCTGGCGTACGGATGTAGCGGTAAGAACCAAGGTAGCATATGGTGAAGATTTCTCGGGACTTCAAAAAAAGGTGGAAAAGTTGGAATTGGCTACCGAGCACGAAGTCAAATTGGTTGGACTAAAACCCGATACCAAGTACTACTATAGCGTAGGTTCATTAAATGATACCCTTGAATCTGGTCAATCCATTTATTTTAAAACCTTGCCTAAACCAGGAGCAAAAGGCACTTACAATATCGGTATTTTTGGAGACTGTGGTGCCTTGACGGTTAATCAGGCCAAGGTACGTGACCAGTTTAACGAATATACGAAGGATATTGACCTTAACGCTTGGATTTTACTGGGCGATAATGCCTATAATGACGGTACAGATATCGAGTTTCAGGCAAAATTCTTTAACATCTACAAAGATCGGCTACTGAAAAACTATCCTGTATACCCATCTCCAGGAAACCATGACTACCATGATGTAGATTTTGGAGCTGAATATGCACAGAATACGCATAATACAGCTTACTATAAAAACTTTACCATGCCCATCAATGGGGAAGCGGGAGGGGTGCCCTCAGGCAATCCAGCGTACTACTCGTTTGATGTTGGAAATATCCATTTCATATCTCTAGATTCCTATGGAAAAGAGCAAGAGAACTATTATTTGTACGATGTGGAAAGCCCGCAGGTTAAGTGGGTACAAAGAGATTTAGAGGCCAATAAAAATAAAGGATGGGTAGTGGCTTTTTGGCATTATCCACCTTATTCGAAAGGGACGCATGATTCGGATACCGACGGAATCATGTCTAGATTAAGAGAGAATTTTATACAATTGTTGGAAAAAGCTGGGGTAGATTTGATCATTTGTGGTCATAGCCATGTTTATGAACGGTCAAAGTTAATGGCTGGGCATTACGGACATTCCTCCACCTTTAATCCTAAGTTGCATCAGTTAAGTAGCTCCTCCGGATTGTCGGATGGTACACCGAATAGCGGTGCCTACGTAAAAAAGAAAAATGAGAAAGGCACTGTCTATGTCGTTAGCGGCTCATCAAGCTATGTAGGCAAACCCTATCCAGATTTTCCACACAAAGCAATGTACTATTCCAATGCTACCGATGCAGGTGCTGCACTTTTGCAGGTGCAAGGGGATAAATTGCAGTTCAAGTGGATTTGTGCAGATGGGATAGTGCGAGACCAATTTACCATGGAAAAGAAATAAAGGTTTGTCAATGAAGAATATCCTGCGCTATTTACTGGTGATTTATGCGGTGCTGTTAATGGCTATGACAGAGAGCAACACGCCTTTGCACACAGCGCCCACCAAGTTAACCTTGACCTATTTTGCCGATAATTCTGTTGTATTCGCCAATCAATGTAAACTACTGAAACAAGCGATTGAACGTCTTGACCGTAAAAAGAAATCGTTGTTAAATGCACGTGAAGCCTTAAAACAATGTAGGCTAAGCTATAAGCGCATCACCTTCTTTATGAACCATTTTCTGGCCAGCCCAGCACTTCTGTATAACGAACCACCAAATCCAGAGGTGGAAGTTCCGTTTATGGAAACCACTGATCCTGCTGGCCTACAACTGATAGAAGCATTGTTGTTTGAAAAAGAGGTGCTGGCGAATAAAAAGGAGCTATTAGAGCAGGCCAATTTGATGGATGTCTCTGCTTCAGATCTCCATGCCTTATTGTATAATCTGGAAATTGATGACAAGGCCATATTGGAAAGTTTAAGGTTATCCTTGATTTATTCGATGACCTTGGAAATAACTGGTTTTGATGCCCCTGAACTTAAGTCTGGGTTGGAAGAAGCCAAAGTTAGTGTGGAGACAATAAGGGAAGTACTGCTTCCTTACTTTGAGGCCTATCCCAATGTAGAACACCGAGCGCTTTTAAATCATTTGAACAAGGCCGTTGAAGTTTTGGGAAGTTCAAAAAGCTTTGATGATTTTGACCGACTCCATTACACGAGGGATATAGCGCTGCCCATACAGCGACAGCTGGCTATTTTTGTGCGGGAAGCCCAACTTTCTTCTCCTGCGATGGGGATGACCAATGCTGAAAAGACTCTTTTTGAAGCAGACGCCCTTGCTTTACCCTTGCAGGAAAGTAAGATGCTAATCAGCCTAGGAGAACAGTTATATCATGAAAAGGCACTTTCTGGAAACTTGGAGAGAAGTTGTGCCAGCTGTCATGCAAAAGAAAACTACTTTGCAGACGGACTGTCCAAGAATACCACATTGGATCAACAAGGGAAATTGCCAAGAAATACGCCAACTTTGCTGTATGCGGCGTACCAGCACTCACAATTTTGGGATGGACGTTCGCCAAATTTTCAAGCATTGATTATGGAGGTATTGCAAAATCCGCAGGAAATGGGGGCAAACCTAGATCAAGTGACTGTACGCCTAAATCAAATGGAAGTGTATAAAAAGAGCTTTGCGTTGGCTTTTCCCGAAAACAAGAACGGAACTATCAGCATCAATCAGGTTACGCATTCTATCGCTGCCTATTTGGGAAGTCTTTCTCCCTTCAATTCTCCCTTTGATCGATACATGGCTGGGGAAGATGACGCTTTAGATGTCAATGAAAAAAAGGGCTATAACCTGTTTATGGGTAAAGCGCAATGTGGCTCCTGTCATTTTGCGCCAATTTTTAATGGTACGGTTCCACCAAAATATGATAGAACCGATTTAGAAGTGTTAGGTATAACCTCAAATGACCATTTTGCATCTCCCCAATTGGATGAGGATCATGGCAGGTATGCTACCTATGCGATGCCCACTTACCTAGGTGCCTTCAAAACACCAACCGTTAGAAATGTAGCCAAAACAGCACCTTATATGCACAATGGTAATTTTGCTACACTGGAAGCGGTTGTGGAGTTTTACAATAAAGGTGGAGGTGCGGGAATGGGCCTAGACGTACCCGTGCAGACCCTCTCAGCCAAACCGCTCTTCTTGAGTAAGAAGGAAGTCAAGGACATCGTCGCCTTTTTAAATTCACTGACTGATAACATTAAATAAAAGTTAACGACATATAAATAGGGGAATTTTGCTGGATGAGCATCAAACAAAAGGATTCTGCATGGTTAAAAATACAGCTGTCTTTTTTGTTAATGCTTTATTTGACCGTAACGCTCAAGGCACAAGATAAACAAGGGCTTTCGCCTGTAAATACGGCGTATCTTGAACTCAATAATCCCGTTAAAACAGATGTATTGGCTTGGCAGAAACTTAAGGGAGAGGTAAAGGTCAGCTTTGCTGATGACAATGTTAGGTATAAAAAAGAAGAGGTTCCCCATATCCCTGTTCAAAAAAAGTGGACTGCCCATGGTTGGAAAGGAGAAAAGGTGCATACCCAGTTATTGGTTTGGGGAAACAAATCAGTTTCCAATATTCATTTTTCAATAGAAGACTTAATCGGTGAGCAAGGGGAAGTCATCTCCAGCAAGCAAATCAATTGTGCTTTTGTGAGGTATGTACTTTCTGATAATGCCGAAGACGGTTGTTCGCACGGTTTTCCGAAAACGTATGATTCGACACTGGTAGCCGATCCAATAGATATCATCTCGTCCTTACCTTTAGAAGAGAATACCGTGAGACCCTTATGGCTAACGGTAGATATTCCAAGAGCTGTGAAAGCGGGAACTTATAAAGGTAAGTTGGTAGTTCACGCTGATCGCAACTATCACATGGATATAGAAATTCAGGTTTCTGCTAACGAATTGTCTGTACCTGCTGCATGGCAGTTCCATCTGGATATGTGGCAATATCCAGCTCCCATAGCACAAATGCACGGCGAGAAATTATGGAGTGATGGGCATTTTAAGGCGATGAAGCCTTATTACGAACAATTGGCAAAAGCGGGGCAGAAAGTGATTACGGCGAATATCATACCCCAGCCTTGGGGATTGGATCATGTCCACTTCGAAGATCCTTCTCTAATCCGGTGGATCAAAAAAGCAGACGGCACCTGGTTTTACGATTTTAGTCTTTTTGATCGGTACATTAGTTTTGTGATGGATTGCGGCATCAATAAGCAGATTAATTGTTATTCGATGTTGAGCTGGGGCGATGTTTATCGATATGAGGATGATGTGAATAAGCAAACTGGCGCTTTAACTTTAAAAGCAGGCGCTCCCGAGTATGTTGCTTTTTGGAAGCCAATGCTTATTGCTTTTACCGAGCATCTCAAACAAAAAAAATGGTTTGATAAGACGGTAATTGCAATGGATGAACGTCCGCTGGAAGAATTGACAAAAGTGATTACACTGCTCAAAGAAATAGATCCTAACTGGAAGGTTGGAGTGGCTACGGATACAGATCTCAAACCCATCGAACCAGCTATTTTTGACTATTGCTCGGCTTCCTATTTGGGCGTGACTGATGGGGTGATTAAAAGGCGAAGAGCAGAGGGTAAGCTCACTACTTTTTACACGGCATGTATGGAAAGCGTACCCACTAACTATACTTTTTCTGCTCCGGCCGAAAGTGCTTGGCTGGGTTGGCATGCGGCGGCTTTAGATTATAGTGGTTATCTATTTTGGGCTTTTAACAGTTGGGTGGCTGCCCCGCTCCAAGATGCCCGTTGGAAAAGATACCCTTCTGGCACACTGTTTCAAGTTTATCCTGGACCGCGGTCTTCCATCCGTTTCGAAAAACTTTTGGAAGGGATCCAGGACTTTGAAAAAATCCGACTGTTAAAGCTCCAATTCGAGCGGCAAAAGCATCATGCCGCGCTGGAGGAATTCAACAGTCTGTTAAAGGACTTTCAAATCAAAAAACTGTCGCAGGTTACGGCAAAAGAGATGATCACTAAAGGTCGTAAGTTCATTGCTGGTTATTAAGCTAAGCTCCTTTTAGGGTCTATCAATCAAAATAAAATCGTACTCTTTCATTTGCACCACCAGTGGAGCGCTATAAGTCACTATTTGGTCAGTTTTCTTTTTGCCAGCACTATCCATAATGATCATATGTATTGGTGTACCGTCCTTTACCTCTGGTAGAGTGAGGTTCAATTCGGTATTTTCGATGGCTAACAGCGCAGAAACTTGACTGCCTACAATGCCCCATACATTAGAGCTGGGCAGAGTACCAGCGCCAGCAAGCAAATCGGAAATTGCATAGGAAACCTCCCAGTTAATGGATTGCGCTGTAACCAAATACTTGTCTTTATGGCCAACAATATAAGGGCCTTGGCCATAAGTACTGTTGGGCATGCTATAAATGTTACCGGTAATGGCTTTTTGAGGAAGAATGGTGCCTCCTCTAAAGTCGCGTCCACGCTGGATATCAGTGCCCGTAAAACGCAAGTATTGATTTTTGTAATAGCCCGTAAAAGGGATTTCTAGGTCCTGATTTTCTGGAAGCGATGCTTGTGGTCCCTTCATTATTTTACCTGCATACTTAAAAGGAACGGTGGCGTTTACGCCACAATGGGATAATACTTCTTTCCATTGTTGGCTAAGCGCTCCACTGGGAAAATGACCCGCTGATTGGAGAAATACTTTCTTGTTGGACTTGAACAATTCGGCTACGGTAGCGGGCAACTCGGTGTTTTTTCCTGCGTCGTAAATCCAATAAGCATCAGCATCAAGCACCTTATCACTCACAATGATATCGTAACCCGCATGAAATGCACCTGTGGTAATCGCATCTGCACTGTTAAATAGCTTGTTCCAAGCAGATTCCTCGCTATTGGGCTTCGTGTCGTTCTTGTCCAGTAGCACGACAATATTCATCAAAGGCCTGTTTCTTTCTTGTTTGCTCACATATCCCTGAATCCATTTTTTGGTAGCGATAGGGTCAAATTGATCTAGGCCGCCCAATATGATAAAATTGTCCAGTCTGAACTGTAATGCCCTAATCATGGCAAGATAGGAAACTACTGCGGGCGATTTTTGCATATCTATTCCCCAATCGCGGGTAATGGGCGACATCATAGAAGTCTTTTTATTCCAGTATTTGGCCCAGCCTAGGCCAAGTGAACCATGTTGCGCTAAAGTAGCCACCGTATAGCTTTTGTCGCGTTTGAGATAGTAGTTATATAGGTTGATAATGCTGGTTTGCGGCCAAAGTTGCTTGAACTCGTATTCTCTGAGCAACATGGGGTCGGTACCAGAAATATAATCAATATTGTGCTGACGTAGGGTGCCTGCCAACGCAGAAAATACTTCGGGACTTGCTTCGAAACATTCTTCGAAAACCGCATCAATCTGGTTTTTGGCAAGGTCATTGGCCGTAGCGGTAATGGTGGCGCTTGTCCACTTGTTTTTACTCCAGTGATATGGATTTACACCTTCCATGTTGACCATTACCTTGATGTTTTTAGGTTTGGCCGCTTTGATTAGCGAAGTTAAATTATCCTTTCCTTTTACCGCCCAAGGTTGGCTATCCAGAAAGCTAGAAGGATAGTAGTAATGCATCTTATCGTCTTCAAAAGTAGCTCCCCAATAAAGAACACCCTGCCAGCCTTTTGCTGCAACTTTTTCAATGTCTTCGGGTTGGTCTACCCAAAAAATAGGATTGTATTGTTGGGCATTCGCAAAGCTTGGTAAACCACCCAATAGGGCTAGTACATACCAAAGAGATTTTTTCAGAACTTGCATCATATGGAATTTAAGCTGCAAAACTATTTGGCCTAAAGACCACAAACATCGCCTAATCGCTTCAATTCCTATACTTTTTTGACTTTAAGCCATGGTGCTGCTAGCTGGCGGCACGCTTTGTATGGTCTAGATTGTTCTGGAACCGTTTTTTATAGTCTTTAGGAATAACACCCACTATTTTTTTGAAATGGCGATAGAAATTGGAAAGATTATCAAAACCGCTTTGATAGCAGATTTCTGAAATGGTGTGGTTGTCCTCCATAATTAACCTACAGGCATGGCCTATCCTAATTTCCGTAACGTAGTCGGAAAATGTTTTTCGGGTATATTTTTTAAAATATCTTGAAAAGGCAGCTATACTCATGTTCAGCTGGTCGGCAATTTGGTGTATGTAGATTTCCTGCGTGTAATTGGCCAAAATAAAATTAAAAATAAGGTTGATTTTGTCTGTTTCGCCAGTAATATTTGCAGTATAACTGTTCATCAAAATTGGGGTAACTTCTTCACTGTTAGCCAAGGTAATCAGTATATCAAGTAAAGAAAGTAGGCGGTATGGCGAACTCTGATTTTGCATCTGCATCATCTTATGGACAATCTTTTCACGGGTATCCCCAAATATTTCCAAACCGCGGGCCGATTTTTTCAGGAGTTTGTCCACGGCCTTCATTTCTGGCAATTCAAAAAAGTAGTTGCCTAAAAAATCATCCGTGAAATGAAGATAGGTCAAATCCGTAGATAAGCTCTGATCCATCGGGTCATGGGTATTCCGATAGAGGTGAGGGATTTTGGAACCGATAAGTGTCAAGTTTCCTTCTTCGAAAAAAGCCACATTATCTCCAATAAACTTGGTGCCCTTGCCTTTATTGATCAGGATCAATTCATATTCCCTGTGGAAATGCCAAGGATCGTTGATGTAGGCACCCCTAATCTGCTTATATAGAAAAGATGAATCTGGAGCGAAAGGTATTTTGTAAAGTTTGGGCTTCATTGTGTACTATTTTGAAGATTTTATACCGCAAAACACGGATTGCTGTGTTAAAAAAATATAAAGCCCATGATAAATGTGTTATCTGGAATCAATCCTATTATAACTGTGGTCACGAGTGTTAAAAAAGTATATAGAAATAGTGGAATAGTGGATTTTTGACAGCTAGGTAAATACATATTTTAGTCGCCAATATCATCATGGTGCAGGTTGCTTTTTAACCTGCCTTTTAAAGCTTTAAAATCAATATGGTTAAAGAGATAGGTGTGGTAGGCCTTGGCCTCATGGGTAGCAGCATTGCTTGTTGCCTGTTGTGTGCCGGTCATCACGTTGTAGGTATAGAAAGCAAAGAGGAAAATGGGACCTCCGCACTGCACAGGATAAAAATCCTTTTGGAAGATTTGGCCCTAAAGGAAAAGCTAACAGAGCCCGCACACCAAATACTCGGACGCTTGGAGATTTCTACGTTATTATCCCGAATGGCAACAATGGAACTGGTATTGGAATCCATTGACGAGGAGATTTCGGTGAAGCATCAACTTTTGGCTGCTTTAGAAACCTGTGTAGCGGAAACAACGATCATTGGAAGTAACACTTCATCTATTGCAATCAGTGAACTTCAACAGCATATGCAGCATCCTGAAAGATTAATTGGTATTCATTGGGGAGAACCAGCACATATTTCTAGGTTCATGGAGGTTATCCTAGGGAAAAAATCCCAAGCAGTGTACGCCGAAAAAATACTTTCCATGGCTGTTAAATGGGGTAAAGAGCCTGTGTACATTAAAAAAGATATTCAGGGTTTTGTAGCCAATAGATTGATGTATGCGATGTTTAGGGAAGCTTTTTATTTGTTGGAAAATGGCTATGCCAGTATGGAAGATATCGATCGTGCCTGTCAAAACGATATGGGACTTTGGATGGGTTTTTTGGGGCCATTTAGGTATATGGATTTAACTGGTGTGGCTGCCTATGCAAAGGCGGCAGAAGAACTGTTTCCGCAACTGAACAACCAATCGGTGCTACCTTCAACTTTTCAAAATGGACAAGATTTGCACGGCCAACATTTTTATAGCTATACCAAAAAAGAAAAGATACATTGGGAAAAAATGTTTTTGGACTATTCTTCGGAAATCATGGAACTGACCTCGAGATATAAAGAGCGGGCCAAAGAAATATGAGGCGTCATATCATTACTAGGATAAGAGCTACTGAAGTTATTGTCCCGCCCAAAAAGGGAAGTGTTAATTCTGAAACCATTATCGAAACGGATAAAGCTTTTGCCCAGAAATTCCTTACAGGAAATGCTTGGTCTGATTTTGCCATACAGCCCAAATGGATATTGGAAATAGAGCTAGACAATGGAATGGTTGGGATTGGTGAAACCTATAGAAGTGCTTCCAAAGAAGTGCTTTTGGAGGAAATGCAGCGCATCAAAGGTAAATGTCCCTTAACGCTTAATTGGAGAAGGCTAGGCATTGCGGACCAACGTATTTATGAGGCCTTTGAAACCGCTATTCTGGATTTGGTGGGTCAGTTGCTTGGCGCACCAATTTACCAGCTTTTAGGAGGAGCATATCGAGAAAAGGTAGCATGTATGGGCTGGACAGGTAGACGCACCAGCGAAGAAGCGGCAGAAAAAGCCTTTGAAGCTATGCAAAAGGGACATCAAGCATTCAAATTCAAATGTGCGGATGATGATGACATTACGTTATGGCTAGATGCCATTAAAAACAAATGTGGATATGGCATAAAAATTCTTTTGGATCCTAACCAACGCTGGGGAGATGTGGCTACAACCTTAAAAAAAATGAAAGGCGTGGATCCAAAACTCATGTTGGGACTTGAAGATCCCATAGCACATACAGATGATGAGGGACTGGTGTATTTGAAGCAACATTTAGAAGTACCTGTGTTCCGACACATCTCGCTACCTTATCATCAGGACATTCGAGACATCATATCACTCGTAAGGACTGATGCTGCGGATGGTTACAACTTCAATGGCGGGGCATTCAATTCAGTTTTGTTAGCTGAAATTGCCCATCTGGAAGGAAAAGTGTGTTGGAGAGGTTCTGAAGTTGATCTGGGTATTTCAGAAGCCATGGGCTTACATATTGCGGCCGCTAGTGTCAGTTGTGAAATGCCATCGGATATTTTTGGAGAACTGGTGAGGACCGACGATTTAATCGAACAGGGAATTGTTTTTGAAAATGGGGCTGCTAAAGTACCACAAGGCGCAGGTTTAGGGATAAGTTTAGATCGTAAGGCCATGTCGCAATTTGCACAGTCGGAGTTATTGCTGTGAGGATAGGCACTTGGGATTGATTTGTATTTATTTTAGTTTGAATATCAATTTAATATATTTTGGCAATAGGAATAGATAGGCAGCTGCACAGAAAACTGTTGACTTTGTTGGAAGAACTTTCTATCAATGACGAGCATGATCAATCATGGAAATCGATTGGAAAAGAGCTACAAAGGGCATATTATGACGCTTCCCAGTCTATTGGATTAGCTGAATTAAAAACGGCAAATTATAATAACATTCAAGCAAAAGTGAGAAATGTGGTTGCCATTGCGCAGAGAAATAAGAAGCGTGAGTTAAGACCGAAAAAGATATAAAAACCATTCTAACTGGATGAAGAGGGGTTTTATTCCTAAAATAAAAAGTTCTCCTGTCCTCTCTCATCTTTTTCATATCCAGTAGTCAGTTTTTACTTAAGAAGACGATGTGAATCCTTATCATTTCTGAATGTTAATTTAATGATAGGTTAACAAATAGGCCCTTAGCTTTGCAGCGTAAATATTCAAATGAATACTCCTTCGGACAAAGAACTACTGGAAGCCATTAAACAAGATGACCATGCCGCATTTGAAGTGCTCTTCAATAGGTATTGGGACTACTTGTTTGGCATCGTCTATCGCAGGTTGAACGATAGGGAAGAAACTTTGGATGTGGTGCAGGATATTTTTGTTTATTTATGGAATAGTAGGACCACTCTCACTGTAAAAAGCGGATTGGAGCCTTATCTTTTTTCTGCTGCAAGAAATCAGTTGTACAGTCTTTATCGTCGAAATCAATTAAGGCAGGTGAAGGAAGAGATGCAAACGGTGTTGAATGTTCCCTTAGAGGCTGATGGTCAATTGCTGTTTAGAGAAGTGGACCGCTTGGTAACCGACGAACTGCAAAAAATGCCCGACAATGTCCGTAAATGTTTTACCCTAAGTAGGGAAGAAGGAAAAAGCATCCGTGAAATTGCCGCGGAACTAATGCTTTCTGAAAAGACGGTAAAAAACAACATTTCCGATGCGCTAAAGCGTTTGAGACTACATTTGGGCCGCTATTCAGCAGAAACACTTTCTATACTGCTCATTACCGAAATACTATCGCAACAGATTTAACCTAATCTTAATCGTTTGTTAACGGACCTTTTTGCTTTTCGCTATACATCCTAGTGTATAAGCAGAAAAAATGAATTCTAAAAACAAAGAAGAATTTGATCGATGGTTTCAGTCGGTGGATGATCAACAGCCCATTGACTTACTTCAAAACCCCAACCAAAAAGAAGGTCTGAGGCAGGAGCTTTGGCAGCGTGTTACCACGGGTATTGCCGTTGAGGACGGGATAGAGGTAAAGAGAAAACCATATTCACTGGTGCGCCGTTTGCGTGTACCCATCGGTATTGCCGCTTCTTTATTACTGACTTTGACCTTTGGCTATCTATACCTTAACTCCCAAAAGCGAGCTGGACAAAACCAGGTGGCTTTGGTAAAACCTGGGCGTGAAGCCGCAAGCTTAACCCTGTCGAACGGCAGAAAAATTTTGTTGGTAGACTTGCAGGTGGGTCAGGTAGCTACTGAAGAAGGACTATCCATATCCAAGACCAAAAATGGGGAGCTTACCTACGAAGTTAAAGCAGCGCAAGGTGAAGGTAGTGGCTTCAATGTCCTTTCCACGGCCAAGGGAGAAACTTACACCATTAAACTTCCAGACGGTTCCTTAGCTAAGCTAAATGCGGCTTCCTCTTTGAGTTATCCTGTCAATTTCGGAAAGCATGAACGTAGGGTAAAGATGACGGGCGAAGTATACTTTGAAGTGGCCAAGGTTGATTTGTCTAACCACACCGGTAGGATGCCATTCTTTGTGGAAACTGCCCAGCAACAAATACAGGTATTGGGCACTCAGTTTAATGTAAACGCTTATAAAGAGGAACCGTTTATCCAAACTACATTGGTAGAAGGTAGTGTAAAAGTAAGCACTGCTGCTGGTCGTTCGGCCCTTTTAGACCCAGGTCAACAAGCCTTGGTGGCCAACGATATTTCAGTAGGAGTGGCCGATATGGAAAGCCAGTTGGCTTGGATCAATGGCGATTTTGTATTCAAGAGAGAGGAGCTTAAAAGCATTCTTTATAAAATTTCCCGATGGTATGATGTAGAAATTGATTGTCCTGAAACGCTTGGGAAATTGCGATTTACGGGCATGGTGGCTAGGAGCCAACCTTTGGCGGATGTGATGGAAATGATTTCTGCTTTAGGCAAGATCAAACTTACTTTAAAAGAAAGGAGGCTCGTAGTGACACCATAGTTACCATAACAGGGCCAAAAAAAGAGGCGGAGATGCGCTAACATCCACCGCCTAAAAGTCAGGTCTTCTTCAAAAATATTCGCTTACAATTCTTAAAAACAACACTAACTACAAGACAAAAATATGAATTTTTATTTAGTCATGCGTGTTATGAAAATCACCATGGTACTATTGACCTGTTGCCTATTGCAATTGAGTGCGGCAACCTATGGTCAACATTTGACCTTAAAAAAACAAGCATCCATACCCGAAATCCTCCAAGAAATCAGAAAACAGGCAGGGTATGATTTTTTCTATGATGCCGAAATCTTTGATGGCGCTCCAAAGATCACACTGGATGTGAACAAAGCCGAAATCAACAAAGTGCTGTCATTGTGTTTTGCAGAGTTGCCTTATACCTATGTCATCAAGAAAAAGAATGTTACCATTCTTAAAACAGCCAACAAACCTATACAAAATGAAAAGACAGGAGGTGCTGTACAACAAATAAAAATCAATGGAAAGGTCATTGATGCAACGGATAAAAAGCCTATTCCTGGTGCTTCCGTTAGGATCAAAGGATCGCAAACTGGTTTGATGACCGATAATGACGGTAAATTTTCGATGATCGTGCCCGAAGATGGCGCCATACTCGTTTTTTCTTACCTGAGCTATCAAACCAAAGAGCTGCGAGTGAGTAGCGGACAAGGAGAGCTAATTGTAGCATTGCAACAGTTGGCCACTAACTTGAACGAGGTGACGGTACAGGCACGTCGTAATACCCGCACAGAAGCATCGGTATTAGACGAACGTAAGAATGCCTCTATTGTACAGGATGCCATTTCAGCACAAATGATAGAGCGCACAGGCAGTATTACCACTACGCAGGCACTACAAAGGGTATCAGGCGTAACCATTACCGATGATAAATACGTAGCAGTACGTGGTTTGGGCGACCGTTCGGTAATTGGTCAACTGAATGGGGTACGTTTGGCCTCGTCTGATCCAGATCGAAGTGCCATTCCTTTAGATCTGGTGCCAGCTTCTTTATTGGATAATATCACCATCTATAAAACCGTCACTCCCGATAAGCCTGCAGATGCCGCATCGGGCATTGTAGAGCTTAAAACAAGATCAGTACCCGATAAGATGACTTTTGATGTGGTGGCTCAATCTGGCTTCAACTCTAATATAGGCATTGGGGGAAATTACAACAGCTTTTGGAACAGTGATATGGGGGCATTCGGTACCAAAATCAATAACAAGAATCTTTCTCAAGATTTTCTCAACCTATCCAATCAGTATCCTGGAGGATTAGGATCTATTCAGCAAATGATTGCCTCAAGCAGTTATGATGAAGGGGCACGTAAAGAAGTAGGCCGTATCAATAACATCATGCAAAGCTTTGATCCAGTATTGACCTCACAGACCAAAAAAGCGCCGTTAAACCAGATTTATTCGGTGACATTCGGCAATAGTTATAAGGTGTTTAAAAACCATAGGCTAGGGGTTATTTTGGGAGGAAATTACTATCGCCGTACTTCTAATATCTACGATGGAGACCTTACCCAATACAGCATTTACCAAGGGGTGGTTACCGGAAATCCTTATATCTACAGCCAACGTAAAATTCCTAATTACACAACTACCAATAATATTGTGATGGGAAAATACCAAACGTACAAGGAAAATACGGGGATGGAGACTTTGAATTATGGGGTATTGGCTGGTTTAACCTATCGTTTAAGTCCAAGACATGAAATCAGTTTCCAATATTTGGGCAGTTGGGGCGGCGAAAATACCGCATCAAACTTGCGTGGAGGATATTATTATGCAGGTTTGCCTGGAGAAGTGAACAGTACCACCTATTCGTTAAAACAAACCTTTAGGACTTTGCATACCTTCAACCTACAGGGAGAACATAAGTTCTTGAATACAGAATACTCGCCACGATTGAGCTATAACATTGCAACTTCAGAATCTGACCAAAATGACCCTGATTACCGCTTTGTTAACCTGGTTGATTATAAGCCAAGAAATGGTGGAGCCTATGAAGTACCCGTAATCAATAATTTGCCTGGTACCCCTAATACACAATACCGTTATACCGATAGGTACTACGCATTGAGCTCAGGTTATGTCAATGGGTTTGGCCCCTACGGCATTATGCAGGCAGACCCGAATGGTAGGCGCTGGCGTAAACTAGACGAAACTAATTATAATTATAAGGCTGACTTAGCAGTGCCATTTTCTCTTTTTGGGGTTAAGCAAGAGTTTAAGTTGGGCGTTAATTACTTGAACAGGGAACGCAAATTTGGAGAGAATGTGTTGTTTTTGCCAGGATCTAATTTTTCGAACTACGGATCGTTCGCCGGCAGCACGCCAGGCAAATTTTCCTATATCCCTTTGTATAACGTAGAAGGCAACCTTAACCGTTTGGTGAGTAATGAGGTGATAGGCGTTAGAACACCCTCGGGAGCGGTTGGCGAAGGTGATTTTCCAGTAGGAGGTTTCCTTTATAACATCCAGAAATCGCCAAATAACTATACTGGTTTTTATGAAACCAATGCTTTTTATGGCATGCTTGATCTGAAAGTAACAGATCAATTGAGAGTTGTGGGCGGTGTTCGTTTGGAGAATACCAATATACAGTCTGCGGTAGATACCAAGAATGTGTTCTTAGATCCATCGTTGATTGCAGCAAACGAAAATGGTACCGTTAACCTAAATCCACAAAACCCTAATTCGGTATACAAACAGGGCTATAAACCTTTCTACTCGGTAAATGCCACCTACACGCTCAACAAGAATATGAATTTCCGTGCTGCTTTTAACACCACTTTGGCTAGGCCAGAGCTGCGGGAAATTACCAACGTGTATGATTTTGATGCTTTCCAAATGGGACTTGTGGTGGGCAATAGAAATTTGATTAACCAGTCGACCAAAAACTTGGATTTCCGTTGGGAGTGGTTCCCTGCTGCGGGTGAAGTTATTGCTGTATCAGCCTTCGGTAAAGAAATCAATAACCAACTGGTGAAAGTATTCAGTTTACAAACCCAAGGTTTGGCGGCTACATTTCCCGAATTTCCAGTCATCCAATTTCAAAATGATCCCAATAGAGGACGTGTGTATGGTATAGAGCTGGAGTTTGTTAAAGATTTGGGTACGATTTGGGATCCTGCTAAAGATTTCTTCTTAGGTTCAAACCTGTTGTTGGCGCAAAGTAACATCAAAAAAACACCCGAAAGATTGGCCGCCAATTGGTCTATTGATCGTAATGCACCTACCAATAGTCCTTTATTTGAACAGGCACCTTACAGTATCAATGCCTGGTTAAACTATGTGAACAAAAAATCGGGTACTGATCTTACTGCAACTTTTAATATGGTAGGTGAACGTTTGGTACAGATTAACCTTACCGGTGAACCAGATTTATATACCCGCCCATTTGCCATGCTCGACTTGGTGTTTAGCCAAAGGTTAAGTAAACGGATTTTGTTTAAGGGATATGCCAAAAACATCTTGAATCCAGCCATCAAAACAGTTTATGCCAATCCAAATACAGGAGGTAAATGGTATGGCAATGAGTACCTCAACCGTAGCTATAAACGAGGTGCCGAGTTCATGTTTGGTTTCACTTATAATTTGTTCTAGTCATGAAATACAATATGATACAAATCCGCAGTTTTCTGCTTCTTATATTCACTGTCCTGTTAGCTGCTGCCTGTAAAAAGGCCAATAACGACTACAGTTATGACTATCGCCGTAATCAGGAGGCCTTAAAAGCATCCAATGTACGTTTGGTTAATTTATCTAAAAACAACCAACTGATTGCCAATGGCGATAGTTTAACAAATTTCTTTGTTCCTCCACAACGCTCTGGATACATTCCGCCTGAAGAATTAACGCCTCCTGGAACACGTTACTTTCCAACCAACGGTCAATTGGGACTTACTTGGTCTATTCCTCAAAACCTATTTCAGCAAGATGGTCAAGTTAATTTGAAAACCACTTTCATTTCCACGATAACCAATATCGTGCCTTCCCATGAAGTGGAATTTAGTTTGAAGGAAAACTATCATCAGCCCAAAGATTATTATCTCTTGATTAACCATGAGGGATTGATACAACAACCCACCAATTTATTGGAAGTGCCACGCAGCATTACAGCACCTACAAAACCAGATCATTTTAAGATTCGAATCCTGAACCTTTCCCGAAAAATTGCACCTACCTATGTTATGGAGGATTTGGTTTCAAAATTGAGCCTAGTTTATGCGGATGGCACTCCGGTAAGCACCACAACTTCGGGAATTGCTATGAATAACTGGTCTGAATATGTAGAAGTGCCTTATGGTACCTACCAGTTTAAGGTACTCACGGAAGATGGCCGACAAGTGCCTGGCAATGGTCACACTTATTACAACTACATCAACAGAGCAAATTCTACGATGGAAATGGCTGGGCCTAATTTTAGCAATATAAGTTCGGGGCTTACCTATGCACCGTTGCATACCTTTCAGCCAGGTGGCGTGTATACGATTGTTATCCATCCAGCAGATTTTACTTGGACTACAGGGAGTGACGATATCCGCACGATACAGAATTCGGTTCGTATCATCTCAGATATTAACGAACCACAGAATTTGACTTATACACAGGTGCAATTGGCCAATACAATGATGGGGCAGGAGCTGGTGTTGAAGGTAAAAGGACAATCTACTGCTGTAACCAATTATGGCCAAGCTTCTGAATATAAAAGAGTGATTGCAGGAAAGCAGGTATTGGAAGTGAAATCTAAAACAGGGGAGACTTTGGTAACTAAAGAAGTAGAGCTTGTGGGCGGTCAGAATTATACTTTTTGGTTATACACTGACCAAAACAAACAGGTAAAAACCTTATTGGCGGCCAATAACCTTGCTGGCACAGGCTATATCGGTACTGGAAAAGATGGAACCAATAGCACCATAGACAGGTACCAATCCGAGTTTTATTTCAACTTCAGGTTTTTGAATTTTAGCAGCCAGTTGCCCTATGCCACTTTTACCAACGGTGATGGAACGCCTTATGCAAAAAGTTTAATTTACGGAAGTGGGGTAAATGTACAGCAAGGGATCCTCAAAACCGAAGAACCCTATGCTTCGGTATTGTACAGTAATTCAACGCCAACAGGAAATTATCAGTTTATGGCCTATAGCTCTGCACCAGCACGTGTTCCTGGTGATTGGCTAAAGCAAATTGTACCCATGTCAAGTGAGCAGTTGGTGGCCAACAAGAGCCTTTATACCGCTGTAGGACGTAAAGTGCCTGCGCACGAACCAGGGGTATATTCGATTGCGGTGATTGGCGATCCCACTAAGGACAGTGCCGCAGAAAAAGCAAAATTTATGGTCATTAAACACACGAAATAGAAATACAGTTATGAAGATTAAGATTTTAATTCTTTTGTCAATGGTTTTTACCGCCGTGTGCCTGTCCTCATGTACAAAGACAGAGTACCGTGTAGTGGAAGAACCTGCCTATATCCGCGTATTCAACAACCTCACTTATACGCTTACCTTAGACAATAAGGAAGAGCTACAGCCTTTCTTTTGTATGTTCATCGATCCTCAATTTGATGCTTCTGGAAAGCCTATCGGTGGTTTGGTGGTTGGTGATTTTTTGGATAAACGTGGGATTTATGCGGCACCTAATGCTGCACATGCAGGATTGAGTACTTCCAAATTTAATCCCGAATATCCTGGTAAGGAATTGGTTCCAACTGCACCAATCCTGAACGGTTTCGACCTTACCAACTGGGCGCAGGTTAAATCGGGTAAACGTCGCTTTCTATTTATGTCGCGTCCCATCAGCAACATTGCTTTTGCCAAACTGCCCGATGAACAGCAACGTAAGGTTTTTTTGGATACGGTAATTGATCTTTCAGTGCGTGAGGTTTATACCTTGCATATTTTGCAGAGAGATTTTAATACGAAGAAGAATGGGCTATATGTGCGTAAGGAAACTTTTCATAAGCAGGCTTTTTCCGACACCTTGAGCTATGTGAATTTTTATAATCTCAGTGCAAATGGTTTCATGGCTGCGGCCGCTGAACTTAAATTACCGGTGCCTAACACCAGTAGTCTATTCAGATATGGCATTAGAGATACCATGAATGTTTTTTTAACCCATATCCAGCCAAGCACTAATGCTAATGGATCGGTAAGCCAAAAGCGTATCCCCGCATTCAGCTTTCAGTTGGCAGGAACGGTGTTCAGAACCACAAATGATCCAAAGGTGACGCCCTATTACGGCTTTCCTGTTTTTCTGAAATCAAATAAACAGACCTATTCTGATGCTTGGCAGTTTTTCCAGTTTTGTGCGCCGACAATAAATCCAGCCACTTCGGTAACTTATTCGGAGCCGCCTACGGTTTTTCTCAACTCTCCCGTGGAATCACTAAAGGGAAGATATGCGCACCTGCAAATGGACCATGCACAATACGATCCGAATTTTTATTTGAATGCGTTTTTTCCAGGGTTAACCATTAATGCACATTCGGGGATATATAACCCTAAAACTTTTGGGGTGATAAACACGATAGAAATTGTCAATGGAAATGTCTTTTTGACTACTGTGCAACGAAAATATCCACAACCTATTTATTAATGATGAACCATAAGCTATCAGATATGAACTGTAAAAAAATGATGCTTTACCTGTTTGCTTTTTCCTTGCTATTATTTCATGCTTGTAAGCATGATGAACTTGAGGTATATCAAGAAAGTGATAATTATAGTAGTGCCGCAGACTTTGTAAAAAACAACTATAACCTAACCCTATTTCATGCAGCTTTAACACAGACTAACTTATTGGATGAATTAAGGAAAGACGGGCCTTATACGGTATTTGCACCAAGCAATAAGGCTTTCAATGATTTGGGCATCGTGCGTGCAAGTGATTTTGCGGCGATGAACAAGGATAGCCTACGTACCATGTTGCAATATCACATCTTGCCTCGGGTACTTTATCGTAATGATATTCCTGCAAATACGATTGATAACAAGTATGTTAACTTGGCTGCTAAAGAGCTATTTGTAGGTTATAAATATGAAAAGCCTTGTGCAACATGTAATGTGAGAGCAGACATTTATATCAACGGTGCTTTGGCACCCAAAACAACCCAAGATAGGGTGCTGGCCAACGGCGTACTCCATGTACTTGATAAGGTATTGAAATATCAGACAACGGTACAAGATATATTGTCTACTAAAAAAGAATACAGCACGTTTGTCACACTACTCAAGCGTATGGGCGATTGGGATCGTTTAGCCCAACCAGCATACACGACTGTGTTTGCGCCAGATAACCAAGCCTTTGAAAGGGCTGGTGTGACCATTAGCCAGATTGAAAACCTAGAGGCTACGGCCTATCATAAACGCTTGTCGCGTGCCTATTTGCTATATAACCATTTTTTCATCTCGGATATGGACGTTTATGGAAAGCAGGCCGGATCAGGTTATTATGCTGGTCCTTTTTATCGTGCGCCTATAGTGGGTGACGAGAACTACTATTTTGCTATTGCCAGTAATCCAGAGAAAGAACCATTTATTGTGGAGAAGCGGCTGATCAATGGAAATAGTCCTCTTCGAAAAACCAATCTGCAACCTGGCTACCGAACAGATTACAAGGCGGATAATGGAGTGGTACATGGCATTGTTGATCTTTTGGTATTACCCTCAGAAGCGAAAATCAATTAATCATAAAATAAATTGACAATGAAAATCATTTCATATACAAAATTAATGGCTTTGCTCATGGCGGTGGTATTGATCACGGCATGTCAAAAAAATGAGTTCATGCCCGAACCCGTAGGTGAAGCTATTGCAGCGCCTAATCTACCATTGTTGGCATCTGTGCTAGAAGGCGAATATAGTCTTTACAAAACGGCATGGGAAAAAGCAGAAATGGACAGGCTGTTGGCAACGGAACAAGGCCAAGCTAAAATGACTTTTTTTATCCCTTCCAATAAAGCGATGGAGGAAGCGGGATTTACCAGTGCCAAAATTGGCGCCAGCACTAAAGAGGTTTTGCAGGAGTTGTTGCGTTACCATGTGATTTCTATCAACGTAAATTTGGAGCGACTAAAGATGGCAGAAGCAGATTTGATATCGCCTTCTTTGCTGAAGCATCCAAAATTTTTGGAAGGAATGAAATTAGATGGTGTACTGATCAAAACTGTTCCCTATCAATATGAGCATTCCATCACCGTTAAGGATGGTCAGTTGCTGGATAACGGGATGGCCGTTAAAATTAACAAGGAAGCAGCTATTGGCCAAGGCACCGCTATTTTTATAGACCGCGTGCTCAAAAAGCCAGAAAAGCAGATGATTGATGTGTTGAGAGAGGACAGCCGTTTTAGCCTGTATCTAAGGGCAATGGAAATTAGTAGTCAAGGTTACGAAGATGATATGTTGATGAATTGGTGGGCAAGTTTTGAGCCGCCGTTGAGTTACTTGGTAGATTGGAATTTTCATTTTGCAGGTTCATTGCATTCCAACCGTGAATTTCCTCGTCACGTGATACGTTTTACGTTGTTTGCACCTACCAATGATGCTTTTAAACAACTGGGTATTGCCAATGAAGCCGATCTTCTTGCCTTATATCACAGGGTACCTGCTCCGTATATGTTCAATACAGGAGAATTGACTCCGGTAGACAGCTTGCTTAGGTACCAGCATACTGGAAAGACCTACAGTAGCATGATTTTTAATGATGATTATACAGAATTTGGTTTGGCGGCGCAAAGAAACAAAACGATTAATAATGTGACATTCTATGGTCATATGTTGGATGATAAAATACTGGCAAATTATCCTATTGCTTATGGTACTTCAAATGGTACTGATTGGATAACTGCTTATGTGCCGTATCGTTTCAATCGACAGTCAAATCATCAATTAACCGTAAAGCATAATGATTCAAATAGCCAACCGGCAACTGTGGTCGAAGAAAATATCAATACCATCCAGGGACCTATCCACGTGGTAGATAGAATCTTTGTTCCTAAGGATTTTACCATGTGGCATAAGAAATAAATAATGAAGATGATGAAATTAAATAGATACCTGTGCTGTGCACTGTTGTCGCTTACATTTTTTGCTTGTAAGAAGGACGAAACCACTTCGGCACAGGAACAGAAGAAAAATACATTAACCGATGTAGTAAGAGATAACTTTGGGTTAACCTATCTGGCGACGTCGTTATATAGAAGCGGATTGGACGCAACACTGCGTCAGCCTGGAGCTTATACACTATTGGCTCCTTCAGACGCCGCCTACAGTAAGTTGTATTATAATCCTGCAGCGGTTTTCGACGAGCCCATAGCTAAACTTGCGGAAGAAAATAAGTACCATGTCTTGAAAGGTAGGTTCATTTTTTCTGGCAAGCCTTTACAAATGAACCAGGAATTGGAAACCCTGTTGGGCACAAAAATATATTGGAGTAGGGTAAAACGTGGTCAAGATACCATTACAACCGTAAATGGAGGACGTATTTTGCAAGCAGATACCAAAGCTGATAATGGTGCCATGCAAGTTTTGGATCGTATTTTGGTTCCTAATATCCATGCCAATGTGAAGGATGGCTTGGCGGCCAATACCAGCTTAACATTGTTTTATCAGGCACTCAAGCTTTCGGGATTGCTGGAGACTTTAACCAACACTGCTGGCTATACCATTTTTGCGCCAAATAATGATGCTGTCAAACGTTTTGGCTATGCCAATTTGGAAGCAATACAGCAAACAGATCCCCAAGTGCTCAAAGCTTGGTTGAACTATCATATTGCGCTGGAACGCAAGTTTGCCCAAGATTATTTTCTTCTTAGTGCTGTAGGGAATACCAGTTATGCCGAAAAAATGTTGGACGGTAAGGTTTTGACCATCAATTTGCTAAGTGAATATAATGTGCCGAATAGTTTTACAGGGATAACGGTCAAAGGGGTGGGAAATCTGTCGCCCATTACGCCTGTAAAAAATGACATCGTAACGGGGAATGGCGTTATTCATATCATAGGAGAGGTGTTAAAATAATCTAAAATATTGAACAAAAAGATGAAGACAATCAACAATTCATATCGTTGGTTAGGGATGCTTATGGCCTTTTGGGCAATGGTGTTCCTTTCGACAAGCCTATATGCGCAGGAAACCAGTGGTGCTTTAACAGGGCAGGTGAAAGATGCACAGCAACAGCCCTTGCCTGGATCAACCATTGTGGCCATACACACGCCTTCGGGTACCAAATATGCCGTGGCGGCCGATGCCGATGGGCGTTATTTTCTTAACAACCTAAGGATAGGTGGCCCTTACCACCTTACGGTTTCCCTAACGGGGATGAAAAGTGAAGTGCGTGACGACATTACCATTAGACTAGGTGGCGCGCAACAGCTAAATTTCATTCTGCAGGACAATGCACAGCAATTGAGTACTGTAACCATTGCGGGAAAAGCCGTTTCTGGCCAAAAAGCCAATACCTATGGCGCAGGTAAAAATATCAGTGCCGATCAGGTGAAGAACATGCCGACTTTGAACAGAAGTATTACCGACATTACCCGCTTAACTCCACAAGGCAGCCGTGATAACAGCTTTGGTGGTACCAACTTTCGTTACAACAACGTCACTATTGACGGTGCCATTAACAACGATGCCATTGGATTTAGCCCGTCATTGGGTGGACAAACAGGTACTTCGGGTATGGCGGGTAGCAGTACCAGAACCAATCCTCTATCCTTGGATGCCATTGAGGATATGCAGGTGTACCTAGCGCCCTTTGATGTAAAGATCGGTAACTTTACGGGAGGTTCCGTTAATGCCGTAACCCGTAGTGGTACCAATAAGGTAAGCGGTTCCGTTTATGGCTATGGTCGTAATGCCGCCATTACTGGAAAGGATAGGGTAGGCAGTCTGGGGAAGATGAACAGCGATTTCCAGGACTATCAAGCGGGTTTCCGTATCGGTTTCCCTATCATCAAAAATAAACTGTTCTTTTTTAGCAATGAGGAAATTACCCACCGACAAGACCCAACCCAACTCATGGTGGGCACTGCCGAAACGAGCCACATCCTGAGCACGGCCGATGCACAAAGCATTGCCAATATCGCCAAAAGCCGTTACGGGAGTATTTTTGATGTGGGTACTGCGGGTGTTTATACCAACTGGAGCAAGTCGCAAAAATTCTTCAACAGGGTAGATTGGAACATTAACGATAAACACCAATTGGCGGTACGTAACAATACCATCTTCAGCAAGGCCACGCACATGGATCGCGACCAGCAAGATTTCCGTTTCAGCAGTATGGCCTTTGAGCAAAAGAACAACCAGAGCAGTACTGTTGCCGAGCTGAAAAGCCGTTTCAACAATGAACTTTCTGGAAATATCGTAGTGGGCTACACGCAAGTAAGCGATAGTCGTAATCCTTTAAGTGACCCGAGCCTGCCACAAGTACAAATTATGGGGCGTACTCCAGGCAGTACCATTTATTTGGGAACGGATAGGGAAGCCAGCATCTTTAACATGAAGCAAAAAACTTGGGAGCTTACTGCCAATTTAAATTGGGTTAAGGGACGACACAAGTTTTTAGTGGGTACCCATAACGAGCTTTACAACATTGGCTATGGTTTTGTAAATGCTTGGAATGGCCGTGTAGATTATCTCAATATTGAAGATTTCATTGCCAACAACCCTTATCGTGTAAGGGGAAGTTATAACTACACCAACAATACCCGCGATTATATCTTGAGCCATCCCGCTGCGGATTTCAACGTGAACATGTACAGCTTATATGTGCAGGATGAGATTAGGGTGAGCGATAAATTAAGAATTACCCCAGGTTTAAGGGCGGATATGGCTCATTTGCCAAACATGCCAACCTTGAGTGAAAAGTTGCGCAGTATACAGGCCGATGGCTATTTTGGTTCAACTTATACCTACACTCCATTAAGCCGCATTGAAAACAAGTTTCTGAATAAAGTACAGTTGTCGCCGCGTGTAGGCTTTAGGTATGATGCCCTTGGTGATCAGAAATTGATTTTTAGGGGTGGGGTTGGTCTATTTACAGGCCGTATTCCATTTGCATGGTTAGCTTATGCCTATTACAATACGGGCAATAGCTATGGGGCTTTTGACCAACGTGCCGATCAAAAACCTTTTGTGCCAGGTAGCGATGCCATTAAGCCAAGCCAAAATGGCATTGGAAATTTCATTGAGCAGAATGGCGCAGTGATTAATGATCCCAATAGTGGGCGTACACAAATTGACCTTGTTGACAACGGTTTTGTAATGCCACAGGTATTGCGTACCAGTTTGGGTATCGACTATGAAGCTGCTAACGAATGGCGTTTTACCATTGAAGGAATGTATACCAAAAACATTAAAGATGTACTTTTCCAGCAGTTAAACACGCAGGATAATCCGTTGTATTATGGCTACGATAAAAACAGACAGCAACCTGTTTACAGCGGTTCGGTAGATAACCGTTTCTCGAATATTTACCTGTTGAGCAATACCAGCCAAGGCTATCGTTACAGCATTACGGGTACAGTGGCCAAAAACTTCTTCAAAAAATTGAACTTAAGTACCTCTTATACTTACGGACAATCTAAAGATTTGAGCAACGGTGTACGTAACTCCATGGAAAGCAACTGGCAGTTAAACCAGGCACTGGTGCCTAACAACCCAGGTTTAGCTTATAGCAATTTTGATGTAAGGCACAGGATTGTGACCACCCTAGGTTACAGTCACGAATGGAAAAACGCAGGAAGGACCAGCTTCAATCTATTTTTCAGCGCACAGTCGGGAAGCCCATTTAGTTATGGTATCGTGAATAATAGTATCCAAGGCCTGCCACAGCAGGTTTCATTGGCGTATATTCCAACCAGGGATGAAGCTGTACGCTACTTTAAGGATGTTGCAGGACAAACTGCCGCTCAACAAGCCGCCGCCTTTAACCAATTTATTGATGGAAACCAATACCTAAGCAGTAGAAGAGGCCAATTTACAGAGCGTAACCAAGGTCGCACCCCTTGGAACATTCAGGCCGATCTGCATATTGCCCATGAATTATTTGTAAGCAAAAATAAAGCACAATCAGTTAGCCTCACGGTTGATGTGACCAACTTAACTAACTTTATCAATAAGGATTGGGGAATCCAGTATTTCTCGCCCAATACCTTTAACTCAACCAGCAGTGTGGGGCTAACGCCAGTGCTTTTCCCACCACAGCAAAATGCAGGTAACTATCCAGTATTTACGTTCAACAATCCTGGCAAGCCTTATAGTATAGATTATTTTGCATCAAGAGCACAAATGCAATTCGGATTAAGATATACCTTTTAATTGTAGGAATTTTAAATGGCGATCAAGTAAGGGATGCCGGTAACTCGGTGTCCCGCTTGAAATCGACGATCAAGTTAGAATTAAATAAAGAAACAGTGGCAGTAGGAATAGACAGACATGTACACAGGAAGTTGATTGAAAGTTTGAATGAACTTGCGGGAATAATAGGCGAAGATGCTTGGAAGGTCATGCTGGAAGAACTTAAAATAGCTTATGATCAGGCCGTAAACTTGTCGAACCTCGCGATGCTCAGTGCCACTTCTTATAATGAAATGCAAACCAGGATTAGGATTAAGGTGGCTAGTGAACAACGAAGTAGAAAACGTAAGCTGGCCATGATGAAGAAGAATAGGAGCGAGCGAAAGTAGTTTGTCGAATTAAACTTGATGGTGAGTCATCATATATAAGCTCTCGGTACGAAACCGGGAGTTTTTTTATGGCTAAAATTGTTTAATAGCCTAAAGTCATTAAAAGCATGAAGGTTAGATTTGTTCTTTCATGCTTGTCTGTAAATCAATGAAATGATTTTGGTAGTAGCCTGAGTTCAGCGGCTTTTGATCGTTTTTATTGTTGTTGGTGTAAAATTGCCAATTAGAAAAATATGGCTTATAAATCTGATTCTATTTGTTTGATTTATAATGTTTTAATGTTTATAACTTTTTAGGGATGAAGTGGTTGGTGGATAAAAAAATCAACAATTTGAGGTTAAATTTTCACAATTTCCGAAAAAAATGTTTGGATTTTGATTGTAAACTCTCATTTTTACGTTTGAAGAATTATTAACAATTTATAACGCTCCCAAACAAACCATGGCAAACCGCTCAGAAGCATCTGTGCTTCAACAAGAAAAATCTCTCCGAGCTTCGTTAAAGCGACAAACTTTATTTGATCAAATTTCATTTCTTTTTGAGCCCTAGGTAAACGATCACCGACGTCAGTTTATATAGGCTTTAAGAGTGCTCTTTAAAGCCCTGTTTTTATTCGTTTAGCAGGTCCTTTTTGTTAGTCGATGTGGATTGATTCTTTAAAAATCAAAACTGTACACTGCTAAGTGTAACGTGCATTTGTCTGCAAAATAATTGCTACCGACAATTGATTTAAAACTATAAGTTGTAAAAAACTATACTCCAATAATTTATGAAGAAAACCTCTACGCTAATTTTTACATTGCTCCTCTGTTGCATTTGCCTTCAGGTAAATGCTCAAACGCAGTTTTGGAGCGATACCTTTGAGGACACTGGGGCACCGAGCTCCGGTGTTAGAACAACCTCTATTCCAGAATTCACTTGTGGTGGTCCTCCGTGGACTTCGTATTTTACTCGTGCAACAGTTGCCGGACCTCCATATCAGCTGAATACGCAAAGTGGGCAGTACTCAGGAAACGAAGGACTGAAAATTTTTGCTGCCGAAGATATTGACAGAGGAAGTACCTGTGTCAATAATTCGATAAGCCCAATTCAACAGGTAACCTGGAACAATATTAATATTGCAGGAAAAACCGGTTTATCATTTAAAGGGCTTTTTGCAGCTAACCCACTTGGTTCGTGGCAGGGTCCCGGCCATCCTACTGGGGCAGATTTTTTGACATTCGAATACCAAATTGATGGCGGTGCCTGGGTAAAGGCAATTGCCTTTTATGCAAATCTTGGACCAACCGACACCGGATCGGCCAATACACTTCAGTTAGAAACCACTGGCGATTTGCAGGGCGACGGCGCCAGCTTAACTTATACTTTTGCCGAATATAGTGCTAATATCGTAGGTACCGGAACAGTTTTGAATATCCGCGCTAACTTTTCTAGCAATGGCAGTGCCGTTCAGGAGCTTGCGATTGATAATTTCCGTTTATTTGAAACATCTGGCTCAGCGCCAACGGTTACTACGGGCGGTAATACGCCATCATATACTTCTGCTGCATTGTCGGGCGTAATTAAAGATAACAGTTCTACTACGACTGCAACCTTTGATTGGGGACCAACCAATGCTTATGGTTCATCTGTAAATGCAACTCCTAATACCATCGCTGCAGGTACAGGAAGTACTGCAGTTACTGGAAGTTTAACTAGCCTTACACCAGGTACCACTTATTATTACCGTGCCAAAGGGGTAAACGGTGTAGGTACAACCAATGGTTTACAGGGCTCTTTCACCACGCTTTCATTAGCTACAGTAACTACTGATGCGGCAACCAGTATCAGTACAACCTCAGCAGTGCTGGGTGGTAATGTAACGGCGGCAGGTAGTTCAGCAGTTACAGAACGTGGTATTGTTTATTCATTAACCACCAACCCAACGGTAGCCAATACCAAAGTTCCGAATGGTTCTGGTACGGGTACCTACTCGGCAACAGTTAGTGGATTGGCCTCTAATACACAATATTATGTAAGGGCATATGCCATTAACGGTGGCGGACCAAGTTATGGTTTGGAACGGACATTTACTACCGCTTCATCAACCATTACTGCTGCCAGTACATTCCCTGCCGAATTAACCACCTCTTATGGTGTTACTTCAGCTTCAACCAGTGTAACCGTTTCTGGTACAGGTTTATCAGCAGGTATTACTGCTACTCCATCTTCAACAGCTAATTTTGAAGTGAGTGCCGATGATATCACCTACGGTCCGAATGTTACCATTGGTAGCTCGGGTAGCGTATCGGGTACGGTTTACGTAAGGTTAAAAGCAACCGCTCCGGCAAATGCTTCTATCACTGGTAGTGTAACCTTAACCAGCACCGGTGCCAATAGTCCAGTAATAACCATACCAACTAGTTCGGTTGACAAAGCAATATTAACGTATACTTCAGATGCAAAGTCGAAGATTTATGGTGCAGCTGTTCCAGTACTTACAGGAACGGTTTCTGGTTTTGTAAATTCAGAAACCATCGCTAGCGCCACAATAGGTACATTGAGTTTTACCACAACGGCTACCGCAGGTAGTTCGGTGGCTACATATGCTATTGATGGTACCGGTTTAACAGCCACCAACTATAGCTTTGTGCAGGATGCCGGTAATGCGGCCGCATTAACCATTAGCCAAAGACCGATTACGGTAACAGCCAATGCAGGTCAGTCTAAAACCTATGGTAACGTTAATCCTGTTCTAAATTATACAGTAGGTGGGGCGGGCTTGTACTCTACGGATACGTTTAGCGGCAGCTTAAGCCGTGCAGCAGGCGAAAACGCAGGTAACTACGCCATCACGCAAGGAACACTTTCGGCTGGTGGTAACTACTCGCTTACTTTTACACCCGGTACAATCTTTACCATTAACCAGAGACCGGTAACCGTTACGGCCAATGCTGGACAATCTAAAACCTATGGCAACGTTGATCCAACCTTAACCTATACCGTTGGCGGATCGGGTTTGGCTTTTGCCGATACCTTTAGCGGAAGCTTGGGCCGTGCAGCAGGCGAAAACGTGGCTAATTATGCCATTACACAAGGAACCCTTGCAGCCAGCCCTAACTATAACCTTACTTTTACCCCTGGAGTAACTTTTGCAATTAACCAACGTTCGGTTACGGTTACAGCCAATGCAGGTCAGTCTAAAACCTATGGCAACGTAGATCCAACCTTAACCTACACCGTTGGCGGATCGGGTCTTGCGTTTTCAGATACTTTTAGCGGCAGCTTAAGCCGTGCAGCAGGCGAAAACGTAGCCAACTATGCCATTACACAGGGTACACTTGCCCTTAATGGCAACTACAATGTAACCTTCACTCCTGGTGTAACTTTTGCGATTAACCAAAGAGCGGTTACGGTAACGGCCAATACTGGTCAATCTAAAACTTACGGCAACGTTAACCCAACATTGACCTTTAGCGTTACTGCTGGAAGTTTAGCCTTTGCCGATACCTTTAGCGGAAGCTTAAGCCGTGCAGCAGGCGAAAACGTAGCCAACTATGCCATTACACAGGGTACACTTGCCCTTAATGGCAACTACAATGTAACCTTTACCACAGGTGTGACTTTTGCCATTAACCAAAGATCGGTTACGGTAACAGCCAATACCGGTCAATCTAAAACCTATGGTAACGTTGATCCAACCTTGACCTACACCGTTGGTGGATCAGGTTTGGCTTTTGCCGACACCTTTAGTGGAAGCTTAAGCCGTGCTGCAGGAGAAAATGTGAACAACTATGCCGTTACACAGGGCACCCTTGCATTGAGCGGTAACTATAACCTTACTTTTACCACAGGTGTAACCTTTGCCATTAACCAACGTTCGGTTACGGTAACAGCCAATACCAGTCAGTCTAAAACCTATGGCAACGTAGATCCAACCTTAACCTACACCGTTGGCGGATCGGGTCTTGCGTTTTCAGATACTTTTAGCGGCAGCTTAAGCCGTGCAGCAGGCGAAAACGTAGCCAACTATGCCATTACACAGGGCACCCTTGCATTAAGCGGTAACTACAACGTTACTTTTACCACAGGTGTAACCTTTGCCATTAACCAAAGATCGGTTACGGTAACAGCCAATGCTGGACAATCTAAAACCTATGGCAACGTTGATCCAACCTTGACCTATACCGTTGGCGGATCGGGTCTTGCGTTTTCAGATACTTTTAGCGGCAGCTTAAGCCGAGCAGCAGGCGAAAACGTAGCCAACTATGCTGTTGTTCAAGGTACACTTGCAGCCAACAGCAACTACAACATTACTTTTACACCAGGTGTAACTTTTGCCATTAACCAAAGAGCGGTTACGGTAACGGCCAATACTGGTCAATCTAAAACTTACGGCAACGTTAACCCAACATTGACCTTTAGCGTTACTGCTGGAAGTTTAGCCTTTGCCGATACCTTTAGCGGCAGCTTAAGCCGTGCAGCAGGCGAAAACGTAGCCAACTATGCCATTACACAAGGTACACTTGCCCTTAATGGCAACTACAATGTAACCTTTACCACAGGTGTGACTTTTGCCATTAACCAAAGATCGGTTACGGTAACAGCCAATACCGGTCAATCTAAAACCTATGGTAACGTTGATCCAATCTTAACCTACACCGTTGGTGGATCAGGTTTGGCTTTTGCAGACACCTTTAGCGGCAGCTTAAGCCGTGCAGCAGGAGAAAACGTAGCTAACTATGCCGTTGTTCAAGGAACGCTTGCCCTTAACGGTAACTATAACCTTACTTTTACCTCTGGTGTAACATTTGCCATTAACCAACGTTCGGTTACGGTAACAGCCAATGCGGGTCAATCTAAAACCTATGGCAACGTAGATCCAACCTTGACCTTCACGGTTGGTGGCTCGGGCTTGGCTTTTGCTGATACCTTTAGCGGAAGCTTAAGCCGTGCAGCAGGCGAAAACGTAGCCAACTATGCCATTACTCAGGGAACACTTGCAGCCAGCGGTAACTATAACCTTACTTTTGCCCCTGGCGTAACCTTTGCCATTGGTCAACGTTCGGTTACGGTAACAGCCAATGCGGGTCAGTCAAAAACCTATGGTAACGTAGATCCAACCTTAACCTATACCGTTGGTGGATCAGGTTTGGCTTTTGCTGATACCTTTAGCGGAAGCTTAAGCCGTGCAGCAGGTGAAAACATAGCCAACTATGCCATTACACAGGGTACACTTGCGGCTAGTGGCAACTACAATGTAACCTTTACCCCTGGCGTAACTTTTGCCATTAATAAAAGATCGGTTACAGTAACAGCCAATGCGGGTCAATCTAAAACCTATGGTAACGTAGATCCAACCTTGACCTACACCGTTGGTGGATCAGGTTTGGCTTTTGCTGATACCTTTAGCGGAAGCTTAAGCCGCGCAGCAGGCGAAAACGTGGCTAATTATGCCGTTACACAGGGCACCCTTGCATTAAGCGGTAACTATAACCTTACTTTTACCCCTGGTGTAACATTTGCCATTAACCAACGTTCGGTTACGGTAACAGCCAATGCGGGTCAATCTAAAACCTATGGCAACGTAGATCCAACCTTGACCTTCACGGTTGGTGGCTCGGGCTTGGCTTTTGC
>NZ_JAELTX010000215.1 GCF_016429065.1 Pedobacter sp. ASV17 | reverse complement strand
GTGTGAGGGTCAATAAAAGTGCTTTCATGATTCTTTTGAGTTTAAATAAGATTGCTTAAATCGTTGGTGAAAAGGGATTGTTTTTAATGCGGTATCTATGTTGTCCAAGTATTGGAGAATGGTCAAATCTTCAGATAGCAATTCTAAAATGGCTCGTTCGCAACTGTGCCAAATTTGCTCTAATTGTGGAAGCATTTTCAAGGCTTTTGGCGATAAGGAAATCATCTGCTTTCGTTTATCTACCTGATCTTTTTTGATATACAGGTAATCTTTTTCAGCCATTTTTTTTACGATGGTCACTACTGATGGATGAGCGTAGCCCAATGAATCGGCAATGGTGACAATGGAAACCTCGCCCCTTTTTTGCAGCAACATGAATACGAGATACCAATTGGGTTCTATATCAATATCCAGCTCTTTGTAGAGTTTTCTTACATCGTGGGCCATGCGATCACTGATGCGTTTAAAGCGACTGTCTAGTGCTTTATAGCCAAGGTCTTTGATAAAATCTAAGCTCATTTAAAAATTGTTTGCTCACAAATATAAAAAAATAAAGAAAACTATATAGTTGACTTTATTTTTTTTAACAATATAGGAAACATAAGAATTGAATATAATTTTCATCGTGGTTTTCCGTAAACCTTTAAATTCTTTTCCTTCTACATTTATAGCCATCACATTAAAATAGTCATGATGGAAAAAATTGAAGCAATTAAACCAGGTCCAAAACCTAAAAAAGATGATGGGACGCCCGATAAAAGGAGACGTGTAACTCCCGATACGAAACCAAAGCATCCAGATTTGAAGCCTCATAAGCACAGACCTAAGGATTAAAAACAAAAGCCTGCAAATTTTCATTTGCAGGCTTCATTATTATTTACTTGAATTTTAACTATAATATTTTCGTTTCAACCATTGGCTCATATTCACCAACAATATGAGCACAGGAACTTCTACCAGCGGACCTATCACGCCTACAAATGCCTGCGGTGAATGGATGCCAAATACGGCAATGGCAACCGCAATGGCCAATTCAAAATTATTTCCCGTGGCTGTAAATGAAATCGCAGCATTTTTATCGTAAGGAACTTTTAGTGATTGATTAACAAAAAAACTTACAAAGAACATGAGCACAAAGTATACCACTAATGGGATGGCTACTTTGATCACATCCATTGGCAATGCTAATATCTGACCTCCTTTTAAGCTAAACATTAATATGATGGTGAATAGTAGCGCATATAAGGTCAGTGGTGATATGGCAGGTACAAATTTCCTGTTGTACCATTTCAGACCTTTAGATTTAACCAAGAAATATCGGCTTAAAAAACCTGCCAAAAAAGGAATGCCCAAATAGATTAGTACACTCTCAGTAACGTCCTTTATGGATATTTCCACGTTAAAATTGGCTAAGCCTAGTTTGCCCGGTAAAACATTGATAAACAGCCACACGAAAAAACTGTAAGTGAATACCTGAAAAATACTATTTAACGCTACCAATAATGCTGCATACTCCCTGTTTCCTTTTGCCAGATCGTTCCAAACCATCACCATGGCAATACATCTGGCCAAGCCAATAAGGATCAAACCAGCCATGTAATGAGGTTCATCTTTTAAAAAGAGAATGGCCAAAACAAACATCAATATTGGCCCGATGATCCAGTTGAGCAGTAAGGAAATACCAATCACCTTTTTATCTCTTAATGCCATTGGCAAAAGCGAATAATCTACTTTTGCCAACGGTGGATACATCATCAGTATGAGTCCCAAGGCCAAGGGAATATTTGTTGTTCCAACTGATAAAGCATTGGTAACCTTAGAAATATTTGGAAAAAAATAGCCTAAACCGATCCCAAGCAACATGGCCATGAATATCCACAAGGTGAGATAGCGATCAAGAAATTTTAGTTTGGCCTGCATCCCTTTACTTCTTGATTTGTGAAAACACATAGCACATTTCTGCAGCTATTTCCAAACTTCTTTCGATATATACCTGCTCCTGCTGAGGAGTTCCGTCAGCAATCTTTGGATCCTCGTAAGTGATAGGCACACGCAAATCGGCTCCTGCAATAAAAGGACAACCACCATCTGCCTGTGAGCAGGTCAACACC
>NZ_JAELTX010000214.1 GCF_016429065.1 Pedobacter sp. ASV17 | reverse complement strand
GAACTATAGTGTTCCTTCTTGATTTAAGCCTTGGATATATCTTGCTTTCTTGATTTCAGTACGACGAGTTACAGATTTTTTCTCGTATGCTTGACGGCTACGTAGCTCTCTCAATACACCAGTTTTCTCAAATTTCTTCTTGAAACGTTTTAGCGCTTTATCTAATGACTCGCCATCTTTAATGTTGATAATAATCATAACGTTGAAATACCTCCTCTCGTTTTTTTTAAATCCCAGCCTTTAGCTTGGGGATGCAAATGTAGATATTTTATTGGATATGAGAAAGTTTTTTAAACTTTAATTGAAAAAAGGCAAAAAGGACGCCCTTTTAAAAGCATCCTTTTGAACCAAAAAATAAAATGATATTTGCTTTATCTTAATTCAGTGTGTTTAATACCGCATCTATCTGCGCTGCTGTTGCTGGTCCAACGGCTACATCAAGATTTAGGTTGGCACTTACCGTGAAACTGGCATGCCCAAAATAAATCACATTATTTACATCGGTAGAAAGGATAATGAGCTTCCCTTTTAAACCAATAGGCATAGAATTTTCATAAGAGCGGTGTTTATTGATAGATAGTACAAATGGCAAACCTACTACCGTTTTTAGGTCATCAAAAACCATATAAGCCCTTTGGTCTTTAATACTAGGTACTGCACCTGCATATACAGGGGTTGCGGTAATGGTTGTTTTTGGATTAGGATTGGTATAAAAATAATCGCAGTTAACCCAGCCAAAGCTTGGCAAATTAAACTGATAGAAATCTGGACTGGAAACTACCCTAGCTTTTTGATCGAGCACCCAAGTGCTGTCTGAAACTCCTGTTGGTGCCCACACAAATAAATTCATGGCGTCCGTATTAAGTGTGGTTGGCACTTTTACATTTACGGTAACCGCCGGGTTTAATCTTAATGCTTGTCCGTTTTGACTGGCCAATATTTGGAACTCCCCTCCTGTGATCAATAACTGTCCGTTAGATTCGGTTACTTTTCCCGATAGGACGATATCTTTTTTACTCAGCACTTCTTTTAAGCTTACCACTACGCTTCCAGCTACTGGATTTCCGTTATTATCTATAAAGGCATTGGCGGGGAAATCAAACTTCATTCCCTTTGCTCCTGTAATGCTAAATGCTGCGCCGCCTGTTCCATTGAATTTTTGGGTAGGCACGGTAAATTTGCTGTTAAATTCGGCAAGGGTAAGCGTGGTGTCGTCATTTGCTTTGTCTTTTTTGCAGCCAAAAAGAATACTTACTAATACTAAAGTGATTAAGGTTAAATTTTTCATGATGCTAGTTTTAAATAATGCTTACTCTGTTTATGGCTTTTCTGCTGCCGCCTTTCGTAAGCATATCAACTAGCTTTATTTTTTGTTACCCTAGTTCTAGAAAAAAATATATTTTCGTCCCAGTTCTAATGATTAACATCCCATGAGAAAAATAAATTATGTTGCTTGGATTAAAATAACTATAATTCTACTTTACGCTCTCGTTATACTAACAAGCAATCATAAAGGGAACGTTTCGCAAGACCTTATGGAGAGGTTAATGGGCTGTCTAGCAATCTTTCTTTTACTTTTCTTTGGAATACCTGCCTTTTTTAAACCAAATGAAAATTTTGTACCGACGTGGAACGATAGTCCCTTTATATTTACGCTTAACTCCGAAGAAAGAAAAGGTCACCGTAAGCGCTTTTTCCTTATTTGTTTCCATTTTTTAGGATATGTCTTCCTGTCCATTGGAATTGCTGGATTGATTAGCATGCTAGTACGTTTTGGAAGTTTCGATTTAATATCGCTACAAAAAATTACAATGGGAGCTGGCTTTTTAGTTGGGGTTTATCGAGCAACAAAACCAGCCTCATTAAAGGAAGCAAAATAAAAAACCGCAGCTTTTGGCTACGGTTTTGTTGATTTTAATTGTAGGTAGATGATTTAATTTCTATTTCAAGATCTCTCTTGCGATCACTATTTTCTGTATTTCTGAAGTTCCTTCACCAATGGTGCAAAGTTTACTATCACGATAGAATTTCTCTACTGGAAAATCTTTGGTATATCCGTACCCGCCAAAAATCTGTACAGCTTCGGTAGCGCATTTTACAGCTACTTCAGAAGCGTAGTACTTTGCCATCGCCGATTCTTTGGTCATTGGCAAATGACGGTTCTTTAAATCTGCCGCCTGGCGAATCAGTAATTCAGC
>NZ_JAELTX010000213.1 GCF_016429065.1 Pedobacter sp. ASV17 | reverse complement strand
TTTTACCAGCCATCAAAAAGTGGTCGATTATTTTAAGGATGTTGCCTCGAAAACAGGCAACGTGAAGCTGCAGTCGTATGGTAAAACTTACGAAGGAAGAGAGTTGCTTTTAGCCGTGGTTTCTGATCCTGCTAACATGGTAAGGTTGGATCAGATCAAAGCCAATAATGCCGCTATTTCCAATGGAGATAAACGCATTGCGCTAGATAAACAGCCCGTAATTGTATGGTTAAGCTATAACGTTCATGGTAACGAAGCAAACTCTACCGAAACAGCCATGAAAGTATTATACACTTTGGCCACAGCAAAGGATGAGAAAGTAAAAGCTTGGTTGAAAAATACGGTAGTCATTATTGATCCTTGTTTAAACCCAGATGGGAGAGAGCGATATGTCAACTATTTTAATGGGGTGGTAGGTACAGAACCCAATCCCGATCCAAGTGCCCGCGAGCATTACGAGCCTTGGCCAGGTGGCAGGACCAACCATTACTATTTTGACCTGAACAGAGATTGGGCTTGGCAAAGTCAGATTGAAAGCGAACAGCGGTTAAAACAGTACCATCAATGGTTGCCACAAATTCATGTAGATTTTCACGAGCAAGGATATAACGAACCTTATTATTTTGCCCCAGCTGCAGAACCGATACACCAAGCAGTAACCCCTTGGCAACGTCAGTTTCAAGTTATTGTGGGCAGAAACAATGCTAAGAATTTTGATGAGAACGGATGGCAGTACTTCACCAAGGAAAGGTTTGATTTACTTTATCCGTCTTATGGCGATACTTATCCTTTATACAACGGAGCTATTGGCATGACCTACGAGCAAGGAGGCATTAGGGCTGGTTTAGCCGTCATTACTGCTGATGGGGACACCCTGACACTAAAGGATAGGATTTCGCATCACTTTACCACCTCCCTGTCTACCGTCGAAATAGCTTCAGGCTATGCTGAAAAACTATTGGTTGAGTTCAGAAAGTTTTTTGAGCAAAGCTTAGCACCCGCTTTACCTTATAAAACTTATGTAGTAAAGGCTCAAAATATTTCGAGGATGCGTAAACTGGCCGATTTGCTTACTAAAAACAAAATAGCTTTTGCTTTTGGGGCCGATAGGACTTTGAATGGCTATAGCTATGAAACGCAAAAACAGGAAACGTTTAAAGTGGAACGAAACGATATGATTGTGAATGTAGCGCAAAAACATGGTGTACTCGCAAATATCCTGTTTGAACCACAAACTGCCGTAACCGATTCCAATACTTATGATATTACTGCTTGGGCTTTGCCTTATGCTTACGGGCTAAAAGCGTATGCTGTTAAGGAAAGCTTATCAGGATCATTCTCTTTTATTGAAGAACAAAAGAAATCGGTAAGCAGTGTAGTTAAGCCTTACGCTTGGGTACTGTCGTGGGACGGTGTTGAAGATGTAAAAGTGTTGACCGCCTTACAAGAACAAGGCGTTAAAGTGCGTATGGCCGAACAGAGCTTTACCATTGGCGGTGTGGTATATAAAGCGGGTACTTTATTGGTGTACAGAGCAGAGAATGAGAAGAAGATGCCCAATGTTCAGGCAATCGTAGAGAAAACCTTAGCGCAAATGAATGCCGATGTCAAAGTGTTAAGCTCAGGCTATGTAGAGAAAGGTAAAGACTTTGGCTCTTCAGTTTACCGCTTGCTCACTATCCCAAAAGTGGCGGTGTTGGCAGGATCGGAAGTCTCCTCGCAGTCGTTGGGTGAAATTTGGCATTTGTTTGAACAACAGTTGGATATGCCTATCTCCATCTTGAATGTATCAGTCGCCGCAAACCTTGATATTCAAAAAGTAAATACCTTGATCGTTGCTGATGGTTATTACGGTGACAAGCTTGCCGAGCAGTTGGCACCTTGGGTAAGCGCTGGAGGTAAATTGATTTTACTGGAAGATGCCATTGGTGCATTTGTAGGAAAAAGACCCTTCCAAATCAAAAGAAAAGAAGAAAAGCCCAATGACGGTAAGGGGAACACCTCCATTTATGGAAACAGGGGCCACGATGATTTCAGCAATAGCATCCCTGGAGCCATCTACAACTTGAATTTGGATACCACACATCCGTTGTCATTTGGTGCATCTAAATATTACTACACTTTAAAAACAGATGCCAATGTTTACCAGCCTTTGGAAAATGGCTATAATATTGGCTTGCTCAAACCAGATAGTTATATGGCAGGTGTGGTAGGTACAAAAG
>NZ_JAELTX010000212.1 GCF_016429065.1 Pedobacter sp. ASV17 | reverse complement strand
GATCATATAGTCATCCCTATCTATCATTTCGGCACCCATACTTAACAGGTGGTCGTTAGGCAGCTGGCAATCTATGAGCCTAAATTCAAATTGTTGACACAGATAAATCAGCGCCACTTTAGAAGCATTGCTCACGAGGCTGAACATGCTTTCACCACAAAACACTTCTCCCATCCCAATGCCATACAAGCCACCAACCAATTGATTATTTTGCCAAACTTCGATACTATGGGCCCAGCCTAACCGATGTAAATTGAGGTAGGCTTCCTGCATTTCATTGGTAATCCAAGTTCCAGGCTGATCTTTACGAGGTGTTTTGGCGCAATTGGCAATCACCAAATCAAAAGCTTTATTAGCAGTCACTTCAAAAGAATTGCTCCTAAGGAGCTGTTTCATGCTTTTACTAACTTTTACCTTTTCGGGATAAATTACACACCGTTGATGGGGCGAATACCAGAGAATTGGATCTCCTTCGCTAAACCATGGAAAAATACCATGTTGATAAGCTAAAATCAATCTTTCTGGGCTCAAGTCGCCTCCAACAGCTAACAATCCATCATCATCGGCCAATTCAGGATTAGGAAAAACAATTTCATCGGGAGGCAAGCTGAAAACCATGCTCAAAAATAAACAATAGTTGCACAACTTGCCTCAACAGGACTAGTCTTTAAGTTTCAGGACATAAAATTTAGCAACACTATCGCTGCCCTCGGGTACAGCATAGGCTTGAAAAAGCTCATAGCCGTATTCCTTCATTTTCTTTATAAAATCCATGGCGGAGCTAACTTCTAAATTCTTACCGTTATCGTCTTTTACAATGGCGGCCTGTCTATCATTGTTTACTTTTTGGCCATATTCCAACCAAACAAACAGTTTACTAGACAAGGTCTGTTTAAACACGTTAAATTCTAGATAAGGTTCTTTCAGTTCAGCTAATTTTACGCCGTTAATGGTTTGAGCAGAGGCCTTGCCAAAGGCAAAGCAGGCAAGCACTGTTGCCAACAAGATGGTTCTTTTCATTGTTTAGTTTTTGTGTGTATAAAACACTCAAAGCACTAACAATGCCAAGATTTTTAAATATGATGTAACGAAATAATGATACTCTTATTCTACCCTAGAAAAAACAAGCAACAAAGTCTCATTTTGATACAAGTATAGTTTACTACCTGAAACTTTTCCCGCCGTAACCTTTTCCAAATCAGCGTAGTACTTCCTCTCTGCATCACCTACTGGCTCACAATACATTTGAGTGCCAAATATTTTACTGAATTGTATCGCATTACCATTAATTACGGCACTGCCTCCATAAGTGTTACAAAAAGATTTTCCTCCTATCTTATTTCCTCCAGTAATGTTTAAAGTGGCTTTAGCAGTAGTAGGAAGTGTTTTACCTGGCCATTGCGCAAGTTCCCATTTGGTATCTTGTTGTTTGATCAAGCTAAGGTCTTTAGTGCATGCCTGTAGCGTAAACACTACAAGAAATATCATCATTAATTTTTTCATCATTACGTTTATTTAGTTAATCAAACCTATTTTTTTAGAATGCGCAATGGCTTCTTCGCTATGTTCAAAAAGACAGGTTTTGATATTATTTTCCTCTAATTTATTCAATATTTCTTGTGTTTGGAATAATTTAGATTTTCTCACATTTCTAATATAAACGGCAACCATATTCTTACCGTATTTTTCGGCAATTTTAGCATAAATTTCTGGATCTTTTTGAGAGTTATCACCCAAAAAAATAAACTTCTGTTTAGGGAAGGCATCTATGATCCGCATGATCCGAAAGAGTTTACCTTCATGTCCAGTCTTTCCCGTTTTTAGTAAATCTTTCCACCGCTTGAGCTGATTCAAAAGGAAAGTTCCTTCTGGGAAGCCGTTAAAGCGGAAAGTCTCCACTAAATAGTCATATAAATTCCACTCGCTACTAGATACATAGAAAAAAGGATTGGGCTGTTCTACTTTCGTATGCGCCGCAGCTAATAGCTCATAATGATATCTGGTCGATTGAAATGTTTTTCGGGTCCGCGGATTTCTAAACAGCAATTCCCGCAAACGTTTGGCAATCGTTTTGGAATGCGATACCATAATTGTATCATCAATATCCGAAATAAAAGCGTATTGCGTGATATGAGGCACATAAATAGAACCGCTTGAACGGGCAATTTCATTTCCTCCTTCGTCATAGGCCACCACTCCTACGGTATGCCAGCCAGCCTCCACCTCCTCCTGCGCCTCCCATTCTACTTTAAAAAAACCGTCATAGGCTGTTTTGGCACTGATCTGCTGCCCTCTAAAGCTAAGTTTTACCTCCACAAAAGGATAAGGTTTTAAAACGAAAAGCTTAAACACATGCATTAAGTTTACAAAGAAACCATTTCTAAACCGTTGTTCGGCCTTTGCCCTAAACTTGAAAACATGACCATAAACCACCAAATTGTGGGTATGACCGTAACCATGATAAACTTTAATTTGAGCAGATTTTTTTGCCATATTATTTAAAACAGAGTAGACCTATTGTTGTTTTTATAACATTATTATTG
>NZ_JAELTX010000211.1 GCF_016429065.1 Pedobacter sp. ASV17 | reverse complement strand
GTGTTTCTCAACAACGTTTGTCGCTGGAGGATATCCAGGGACGTCCCGATGACCTTTCGGCACAACGTTACAACGACCGCGATGCCTACCTGGATGGTGATTTTGGCATTGCCTATACCTATAGAGGTTTCAGGGCCGAAGCCTCGTTGCCCAATTTGGACAGGTTGTTAAGGTCTAACCGAGAAAATGGAATGGTAGATATCGCTACCTTTTATGCTGCGGCGGGCTATAGGTTTGGCCTTACTACGGATCAAAATTTGGAATTAGAGCCGAAGGTAGCTTACAGGGGCGTAAAAGGTTTTGATAGTGTGCTCGATGCAGGTGCAGCCTTCTGGTTTGAAGACGGACAGTTAATGTTAAGTGGACTGTACCACAGCAGCAAGAGCGCCACCTTTGGCCTAGGTCTGGATATGAAGAAGAAATATCGCATACTGGCCACCTATACCACCCAAACTTCGTCACTGGGCAATTATACCAATGGAAGCTTTGAATTGGGACTTGGGATAAGGTTGGGAAAATAGGTGCAGGGAGCATGGATAGGCAATGTCCAAATAGGAGGTGCTAACTTTCAGGGTCCACGAACTTTCCTCAGCGCTTTTCTCTCTTTTAGGGAGAGAGGGTGTTGAACTTTGATATAGGTAATTAATACTGTAAGACAGAACCTTCTCTCCGCTGTGCGGTTTGGGAGAGAGGCATGATTAGGAAAGGCAGCTGTAAACTTTGCTTAGCAACTACTGCATGCTCAGGATAACGCTATGGGGTGAAAGGAATAGCTAATTAGAAATTAGCAGTGCTTCCTTAAATTACGAGACTTTCTTTCACGTCATCTCGACGAAGGAGAGATCTAACTCAATGATCGTTTATCTAATTATAAATTGAGGGGCGCAAGAGGAGATTACTCCATTTGCGGATACATCATCATCATCTGAAGTCCTGCTATTGCATTACGATATTGAAATAAATTTGGGATGACGGGATGATGAAACGAAGAATTAAGAGTCAATAACTAACCACTAACTACCAAAACACCCCGCCCATTGGGCACCCCTCTGGGAGAGGGGAATTTAGCACGCCAATAACTAACTACTAGCCACTAATTCCTAACCACTATTTACTGGCTTCTGCTGCGGAAGGGGTACTTCCATGCCAGCTATGCTGTACTTTAAGTACTTTTTCAATGACATCCCTAACAGCGGCTTCGCCACCTTTTTTGGGAGAAATGTAATGACTGATCGCTTTAATCTCTTCAACAGCATCTGATGGACAAGTCGCAATACCTACCAGCTTCATCACTTCCCAATCAGGAATGTCGTCGCCCATGTAAAGGACTTGGTCAGGATTGATGCCTTTTTGTTGAAGGTAATTGTTGAAAATCTCTACTTTATCGCTAACGCCTAAAAAAACATCAGCCACACCCAAACTTTCAAAACGCTTGTGCATGGCTACACCTTTGCCTCCCGAGATGATGCAGATATGGTAACCTTTTTTGGCAGCCAGTTGTAGCGCATAACCATCCTTAATGTTAAAGGAACGAAGCAGCTCGCCACTTTCTGTAGCAATCACTGTTCCGTTGGTCAGTACACCATCTACGTCAAAAACGAAAGTGGTAATGTTTTTAAGGTTTTCTAACATAGTTAGGTTGCGTGTTTTCAGTTACGGGTTATGGGTAGTTGGTAAACCCCAATACTAGTTCCTAACCACTAATTACTAATCACTAATTATTGGTTATCTCTCCACTCGTATACCCAAGCAGATTGAATTTGCTCTAAGTGACCTTCGTTGCACTCTTCTCTGGTACCTGCAAAATTAGGAAGTTCCAAAACCCATTCAATAAGTTCTGTAAATCTGATTCTGTAGATTTTTGGCTCATCAAAGGCATCCCCAAATTTTTCGTAAAGCTCCAAGGCAATATCCTCATGGTCTTTCCAGTAAATAGGAAGTGCAAATCTATCGTTGTTCATATTGTTGTTGTAATGTTTGTGTTGGTTAAATGTTGATTTGTTTAATCGGTTAACTGGCAGCTACCAGTTTAATCGTAAATCTAAAACCGTAATTCGTAAATTTTAATGTCCCAAAAAGCCCGATTGATCTGGGATAGTGACTTCAATATCGCCATCCAACACGATGCATTGGCAGGCTAATCTTGAAGTGATCTTAGGTCTTACCGCACGGTCAATAAAATCTTCCTCTTTTTCAGAGATTTCCTGAATATTGTCCATGCCTTTGTTTACATAGATGTGGCAGGTACTGCAACCGCAAACGCCACCACAGTTATGTTGTAGCTCAATGCCATTGTCTAAAACTACATCTAATACATCTTCACCAGCCGCAATAGGGAGTTCAACAGGTTCTTTTCCCTCTTCTTCGAAATTTATCTTTAGTTTGAAAATACTCATAATACAATGCAAAAGTAAGCAGCCAAAATCAAAAAAACGGCATTATCTGGTTTTTTTAATCTGCTCGCTTAAAAGTTTATAAATCGTTAACCAATCAGCATGCTCTTTGAGCAAATCTTCATGTTTTTTTAAGGTCTGCTCGTCATTTCTAACCGCAGGACCAGTTTGCACTTCAATAGGTAGGGCCGTTTGCACCTTGTTGGCGGTTTCGGCAATTAAAGGCTTGATGATGTCAAAATCAAGTTGGTGTTGTGCCAGCAATTGTTGGGCAACACCGTATAGGTAATTAGGGAAATT
>NZ_JAELTX010000210.1 GCF_016429065.1 Pedobacter sp. ASV17 | reverse complement strand
TAATGCACCTACAGGATTTACGGTACCGTAACCTGGATCGGCTACATCGCCCAGTGTTAAGTTTTGTTGATTCCTATTTTCAATAATCAAGTCAATAAAATCCCCATTATTGCCGTCGATATAGGTCGCACCCGAACCCATACTTGGGTAGAATGGATTATCGCCAGGATTATAAATTACAATTTTTCCAGTACCAGAAAAACTTGCGCCAGGAGCGATCCAAATATTTTTACTGTAAATTTCTAATACACCATCAATTTGCCAGTTGGCTTGGGGACCAAAATAAACGTCTTCGGTGTAACGGCTAACGGTAGTTCCCGCCGCAATATTTACCAAACTATTATCAACAGTAGTACTACCTCTACCATTTTGAGCCATGAGATTTGCGTGGAATAGCAAAACGCCAAAAAATAAAAAGCTAAAAATATGTTTCATGGTAAATGGTTTTTATAGCCCACAGTTGATCCAAAATGATCTAGCCTCTGTAACGTAATAGACAAAAACATCAAAAATTTTCATCAGCTTAAATCTTAGGCTTTGACAGTTTTATTCTATTTGCTTCGGTTATTTTAATATGACTTGAGCTATTCAGCCAACTAACAACAGTCTCTTCTCCAGTGCTAGTTACACGGCTGAATACCTCTCATGCTCAAGTCAATGCTTTAATTCTTTTGTTTAGGCGGTAGTGCTTCTTCAAGACGTTTAAGGCGTTCTTCCATTTTACGTTGTTGGTTTTTCAGTACCTCTATCTCTTTATCTTTTACGTCTAGTTGCTTTTGTTGCTCAATGGTATGTAGGTATAACTCTTCTACTTTTTCTAATATTTGTACGCTCAGTTCAGAAATATTAAAGATGTATTCGCCTTTTTCATTTTTAGTAAGGCCTTTAATGCTCGTAACCCCTGGCAAGTGTTTATTTTCGTTAATAAAGGCTGCTACTTCTTTTAATGATTTGAAATTATAGTCTTTTTTTAGCTCAGAAGTACCATTGAAATAGTCTTCAAATACATAATCTGCAAAAGTAGAATTGGCTGTTTCTATAGATCCATTAACCGCAAGGAATACACTGGCATCGGCTGTATTTAACATATTGGTGGTACCTATGCCTACTTTTCCAGCACTAGAGATATGCATTTGGGTAGTACCATTGGTAATGAATTGTAGTGGGGTAGCTGAGCCACTTGCCGTACCTACTAAGAGCCCTGTGGACGTACCACTGGCTACCAATTGAGAGCGATTATTCAAATCTTGAAATAAATCCACATTGCTACCGCCAGAAGATATTCGCACAGCCGACCTTCCAGTTGTTGTAGCGTTGGTAATATTGGCTCCATTGGAATAGTCAAATATGGTTTCTCTAATTTCTGGTGAGTTTGTAGGTAAACTTGTTGACCTAAATCTAAGGTTATGACCATTTACATCCACTGTCCTATCGTTTGTTAAACTACCGTTGGCCGTATAAATGTTATTTACAGCCAACGTATTTTGATCTACCCAAGTAGGAACACCTGAAGTACTTGTTGTTAACACTTTACTATTACCTCCCGAGGCAAGTTTGGTAATCGCTACGTTTGCAGCAGCAGCAATATCGGCGTCAACAATGGTGCCGTCAAGTATCTTGGCACTAGTTACCGCATTAGCTTTGATATCCGCTGTTACCGTGGTCAAGGTAGCACCTGTGCCACCGGTAATTGTAAGGTCTGTAGAGCTGATGTTCGATCCGATTACAGAGGTGGCTGGCAAGGTGCCATAGGTCACCGCTCCAGTTGCATCAGCAATGGCCACGCGGCCATTGGTACCAGCACCCGCAGTCAATTTTGTTGCCGTTACATTCGCATCAGCTATCTTTGAAGTCGTTACAGCACTGGCCTTGATATCCGCCGTTACCGTGGTCAAGGTAGCACCTGTGCCACCAGTTATGGCCAGGTCGTTTGAGGTAATGTTCGATCCGCTTACAGAGGTGGCCGGTAAGGTTCCATAGGTTACCGCTCCAGCTGCATCAGCAATAGCCACGCGGCCATTGGTACCAGCACCCGCAGTTAATTTTGTTGCCGTTACATTCGCATCAGCTATCTTTGAAGTCGTTACAGCATTAGGTTTGATATCTGCTGTTACCGTGGTCAAGGTAGCACCAGTGCCACCAGTAATTGTAAGGTCTGTAGAGCTGATGTTCGATCCACTCACAGAAGTGGCCGGCAAGGTACCGTAGGTCACTGCTCCAGCTGCATCAGCAATGGCCACACGGCCGGCAGTACCAACGCCCCCAGTTAGTTTTGTTGCTGTTACGTTCGCATCAGCTATCTTTAAAGTCGTTACAGCATTAGGCTTGATATCTGCTGTTACCGTGGTCAAGGTAGCACCAGTGCCACCGGTTATGGTCAGGTCGTTTGAGGTAATATCCGATCCGCTTACGGAGGTGGCCGGTAAGGTGCCATAGGTCACCGCTCCAGCTGCGTCAGCAATGGCCACACGACCATTGGTACCAACGCCCCCAGTTAGTTTTGTTGCCGTTACGTTGGCATCAGCTATTTTCGCCGTGGTTACGGCATTAGGTTTGATATCCGCTGTTACCGTGGTCAAGGTAGCTCCAGTTCCACCGGTTATGGTCAGGTCGTTTGAGGTAATATCCGATCCACTCACAGAGGTGGCCGGCAAGGTACCGTAGGTCACCGCTCCAGCTGCGTCAGCAATAGCCACGCGGCCATTGGTACCAGCACCCGCGGTCAGCTTTCCCGCAGTTACATTGGCATCAGCTATTTTCACCGTGGTTACGGCATTAGGTTTGATGTCTGCTGTTACCGTGGTCAAGGTAGCACCAGTTCCTCCGGTAATTGTAAGGTCTGTAGAGCTGATGTTCGATCCGATTACAGAGGTGGCCGGCAAGGTACCATAGGTCACCGCTCCAGCTGCATCAGCAATGGCAACACGACCTGCAGTACCAACGCCCCCAGTTAGTTTTGTTGCCGTCACGTTCGCATCAGCTATCTTTGAAGTCGTCACAGCACTGGCCTTGATAT
>NZ_JAELTX010000209.1 GCF_016429065.1 Pedobacter sp. ASV17 | reverse complement strand
ACTCGGAACAGCTAGTCCCTAAAATAACGACCCAATTTCAAAATCCTTCGTAAGTTCTGAATGACAAAGTCCAAAGATCTCTCTCACGAAACGTCGGGATCGAGATGGCGATCGACGAACGAAACTAGTGAACCAATAATTATTCCGCTTGTCATTCCGAGTGCAACGAGGAATCTACATTAATACTTCAATAAGAGATCCTTCGCTGCACTCTGGATAACAAATAGAAACGAAACAAATAATGAACAAGTGAGCCAATGGCTAATGAACTAAATACCTATTTTCAGGTATTGTAATTTCGCCTATTTCCTGCTAAATTTAGTTAACTATCTCAAAACGTTCATGAAAAGAATTTTATTAACGCTTTTATTGCCTTTGCTGTACTGGAGTTCAGTTTATGCGCAAAATCCCCCCTATGTCCCTGTAGTTCCAAAGTACAACGACCAGACACTTAAAAATCTCATAGAAAAAGACTACTATGAATTACGGAAAGACACTGTCAACGGAAAGAAGATGATAATATGGGGCAGAAAAAATAGTTCAACCAGAGCTTACAGGGATACTATTATTTCCATTTTTTCACAATTTTCGGTTGGCAAAAACATTCTTTCCAAAAATGCCAATCAACTCACTGCCGAAATAGCTACCAAGGAAACGAGAATCAGTTATAATGCTGCTGCTTATAATGAAAAGCCAATTAAAGGTATTTATAATGTGGAAGTATTTGCAGCCGGTAAAGATAACTTTGCTACTGTATTTGGAAAAGGAAAGACCAAGGGCAAGTTCGGCTTGAATTTATCGGGCTCTTTTCTAATCGGCAGCTCACTATTTTATAATTGCAAAGAAGGGGACACCCTGCATGACAACCGTCTCCTTTATGCCTGGACTTTGGAAGATAGGGCCAAGACGATCACTTCAGATATACAGAAGGAGAAAGTTAAAGAAGAAATTAAAGATCTTGAAATATTATTATCATCCAATACGCTTGGAAAATACAAAACCAAAGAGGAAGTATTTAGCAAGCTTACCCTGCTTCAAGATTCACTCAAAAAATTCCTTCCAGGTAATGAAAGGGAGAAATTTTACACAGATAAATTAGAAGCTTATGACAAGAAACACGCTAAATGGTCAGGTTTTAGTCTATGGACATTGGATGGCAAAATAGGTTATTCTCGAGAAGGATTTAGCCATTATACCCCTGTGGCTTTCCCAGTGGTCTACCCCGATATTATTGAGGATTCCTATCAGTTTTCCAGATGGAATTTTAACATTTCAGGGAATTATATCCGTAGCACAGAATACTACTCTTCCAAAACATCAGTTGGTTTAGGTTTTGCAAATTTCACTGGTTTTGATGGTGAGTCTCCAGATGAGATTATCCAATATACAGACTATCAGCTGGAGAATGTTAAAAGATCAATCGAAAAGAAATACACCGCCTATGCTTTCAAACCTGGCCTTATGGATTCTTATGACGGCATGAGCTTTAACTTTAGTGAACAATTGCTCTTGGGCAAGAAAAAGTTATTTGGTTTTGGGTTTAGCCACTCAAGTACATTTTTCCGAAATGGAGTATACAAGAATAAGGTATCTATCGACCATACTTATAGTCTTCTTCTCGCACTAAGCAAAAAAGGAGATGTTTTGAATAAAAACATCTTGGCAATCAACCTCACTACGCCAGATCTGAAGCGTGACCTACCTAAAAGTTTTGATAGTAAGACAAAAGAGAGGTTACGTATGCGAGACAAGCTGACCATTGGAATTACTTTTGGCCTAACCTTGGAAAGGTTAATGGGGCAATAATCAAATTAATTAAGCAAACACAAGCCTACTTCTAGCGAATAGACAAACAGCAACTATTAAACTTAAAAAATCTATGTGATGAAGATAATACTATTTTTTTCCTTTTTATTACTATCAGCATCTGTGCCAAAGGATTCAGTTAGCACTAAAGATTTAAAAAGGGAAGCTTTTAAAGCTCTAGAATATTATAATGATACCATTACAGACAAAACTGAATTTACGGTAACAACTATCATTGCAATTATTGGGGTCTTGGTAGCAGTCTTAGGAATGTTTCCTATTAACAAAGGAAATAAAGAGATATACATTCAAAAAAAACCAAGAAAGATAAACATTCAAAAGATCAGACCTTTTTTGGGAATTGTATTGGCAATCATTTTTGCATTTCTTCTTTTTTCAAAAGCGGCAACCTTAATTTACCTCATTTGTGCCGTTGTTTCAACTTCGGTATTAGCAATATTTGTTTCGATGTATTATCTGCAATATATTGACAAAAAAAATGAACCAAAAAGAATAATCGTTGAGGGAATACATTATCCTTCTATCAATGATGAATATTTAGAAGAATATCAACACAATCTACTTAAACTAAAATTGTATTTTGAAAATCTATATGTAACCAGCTCAACAAAAGTCATCTATTGTTTTACAAAAGAAAATTCTGAACTCAAAAATATCTTTTATGTTTCTGTTGAAAACGATGAGATTTATAATAAAATTAAGCTAATCATCGAAAACTCATTTAATTCCAAAGGCAAAAATGAAGTTGTTCTGGGGCTACCCTACCTATCATTTTTTCAAGCTTATTCATAAGTGTAATCCATTTTCCGTTCAACATGCTCATTGTACCAGTTAGTGATCAAAAGTTCTTCGTAACTGAATGATTGGAACAGGTATATTGGTTGATAGCGTTCAAAGGTCTCTCTGACCCCCTGCCCAAAAAATTGTCGGAGTAGGCTCTCCAAGGGAAGATATAGAATAGTGCAAAACATTAATCCATAAAAGTAGGGACTATGCCTAGCCACTAACACCCCAAAAGAGATTCTTCGCCACCGAATAGTCGGTACAAGTAGCGCTCTGAATGACAGAATAGGAAAGGAATAAACGTAATGAACGAGTGAACTAATCCCCAAGAGTCGAGACTGTGCTTAGCCACTAGTTCCTAGTCCCTAAAAAAGCTTTCTTTTGTAATAAAAGAGAATAATCCAAAATATTAGTGAAATTTGAAGTTCAAAACCAGCCTATATGCAAGTATTAGTCATAGAAGATG
>NZ_JAELTX010000208.1 GCF_016429065.1 Pedobacter sp. ASV17 | reverse complement strand
GATATTGATATATATGTTTTTTTTCATGTTTTTTAATTAGGGGTTAGTAGCTAGTAGTTAGTTATTAGTAGCTCATTTGTAATGGCACTACCAACTTCTCGACTTTTCTAACTTTTCTAACTTTCCAACATTTAAACCTTCAACTTTCCAACTTCCTTCCCCTACCTGTCCCTCACCAAGGTAATATAACCTCTCAACGCTCTGCCCCCGCCAAGGTCAATGGTATAGTAGTAGGTATTTTCTGCAAGTGGTTGTCCATTATAGGTACCGTCCCAACTGTTATCATATCCCTTTTTGGTATAGACAATCCTTCCAGCCTTATCAAATATGCGCACCACTGCCTGTGGGTACATGTCGATATTGTCCACCTTCCATACATCATTCACCCCGTCACCATTTGGGCTTAGTAAATTGGTCACTTTTACGGCCTGGAAGTCATCCCTTACCGTTACCGTGTAGCTAACACTTTTGCTGCAGCCGTTGGCATTGGCCACCGTTACCGTGTAGGTGGTATTTGCCGTGGGCCTTATGGTCAGCACAGCACTGTTAAGTCCAGAAATGACACCCTCGCCAGTCCACGTATAACTTGTACCTCCTGTTGCTGTCAGCGTCAGTGTTTCACCCTTACTTACATTATCGCTCTTGCTGCTGGTAATTGTTGGTATTGGATTTGCATAAACAGTGAGATTTCCATTTATATAGGTGATGTCATAGTTATTTGCGACTGCTCCACTCCCTGTAATTACATAAGTACCCGCAGCAGATGAATTGTTAGCGGTAGTACTAAAGCTTGGTCTGGTGGTGAGACTGCTCTGGTTCTCTGAATTTTTAAAGCCGCTGTAACTGGCTGTAAACGTAGGTAAATTACTACCTTCACACATCGATCCATTATTAGCTGTTATGCTTAGCGGTGCTCTCCCAATCATCAATTGTGCTACTAGGTTTTGGTTTTGGTAGTTACCACCGCCATTAATGTTTGCTGTTACCGTATAAACTCCTGCATTTACCTGTCCGTTACCTGCATAACTTACCGTAACACCCGTTGGTAGTACGCCCGTTATGGCCAATGTTTTGGCAGTACCATCGTAAACAAAACTGCCATCGCTAAAGCTGATGCCTGTAATCTGGGCTTTATTGACAACCAATTGTCCCATTAGCGTCTGGTCTTGGTAATTACCACCGCCATTGATATTGGCCGTTACCGTATAGGTACCCGCATTTACCTGCCCGTTACCTGTATAGTTTACCGTTGTGCCTGTTGGCAATACCCCTGTGATGGCCAATGTTTTGGCAGTACCGTCGTAAATAAAACTGCCTCCTACAAAACTAATACCTGTAATCTGGGCTTTATTGACAACCAACTGTGCCGTTAGCGTCTGGTCTTGGTAGTTACCACCGCCATTGATATTGGCCGTTACCGTATAGGTACCTGCATTTATCTGTCCGTTACCTGTATAGTTTACCGTTACTCCCGTTGGTAGTACGCCCGTTATGGCCAATGTTTTAGTAGTACCATCGTAAACAAAACTGCCATCGCTGAAGCTGATGCCTGTAATCGCTAACTTACCAATGGTTAGTTGCGCAGTAAGGCTTTGGTCTTGGTAATTGGTTCCACCATTGATATTGGCCATTACCGTATAAACTCCCGCGTTTACCTGTACGTTACCCGTATAGCTTACCGTTGTGCCTGTTGGCAATGTCCCTGTGATGGCCAATGTTTTGGCAGTACCATCGTAAACAAAACTGCCATCGCTGAAGCTGATGCCTGTAATCTGGGCTTTACTAACAACCAATTGTGCCGTTAGCGTCTGGTCTTGGTAATTACCACCGCCATTGATATTGGCCGTTACCGTATAGGTACCTGCATTTACCTGTCCGTTACCCGTATAGCTCACCGTTACTCCCGTTGGCAATGTCCCTGTGATGGCCAATGTTTTGGCAGTACCATCGTAAACAAAACTACCATCGGTGAAGCTGATACCTGTAATCGCTAACTTACCAATAGTTAGTTGTGCGGTCAGGCTTTGGTCTTGGTAATTGGTTCCACCATTGATATTGGCCGTTACCGTATAAATTCCTGCATTTATCTGTCCGTTACCTGTATAGCTTACCGTTGTGCCTGTTGGCAATGTCCCTGTGATGGCCAATGTTTTGGCAGCACCATCGTAAACAAAACTGCCATCGCTGAAACTGATACCTGTAATCGCTAACTTACCAATAGTTAGTTGCGCAGTCAGGCTTTGGTCTTGATAATTGGTTCCGCCATTAATGTTTGCCGTTACCGTATAGGTACCTGCATTTACCTGTCCGTTACCCGTATAACTTACCGTTGTTCCTGTTGGCAATGTCCCTGTGATGGCCAATGTTTTGGCAGTACCGTCGTAAACAAAACTGCCATCGCTGAAGCTGATGCCTGTAATCTGGGCTTTACTAACAACCAATTGTGCCGTTAGTGTCTGGTCTTGGTAATTGGTTCCACCATTGATATTGGCCGTTACCGTATAGGCACCTGCATTTACCTGTCCGTTACCCGTATAGCTTACCGTTGTGCCTGTTGGCAATGTCCCTGTGATGGCCAATGTTTTGGCAGCACCATCATAAACAAAACTGCCATCGCTGAAGCTGATGCCTGCAATCTGGGCTTTATTGACAACCAATTGTGCCGTTAGCGTCTGGTCTTGGTAGTTACCCCCGCCATTTATATTGGCCGTTATCGTATAGGTACCTGCATTTACCTGTCCGTTACCTGTATAGCTTACCGTTACTCCTGTTGGCAATGTCCCTGTGATGGCCAATGTTTTGGCAGCACCATCGTAAACAAAACTGCCATCGCTGAAACTGATACCTGTAATCGCTAACTTACCAATAGTTAGTTGCGCAGTCAGGCTTTGGTCTTGATAATTGGTTCCGCCATTAATGTTTGCCGTTATCGTATAGGTACCTGCATTTACCTGTCCGTTACCTGTATAGCTTACCGTTACTCCTGTTGGCAATGTCCCTGTGATGGCCAATGTTTTGGCAGCACCATCGTAAACAAAACTACCATCGCTGAAGCTGATACCTGTAATCGCTAACTTACCAATAGTTAGTTGCGCGGTCAGGCTTTGGT
>NZ_JAELTX010000020.1 GCF_016429065.1 Pedobacter sp. ASV17 | reverse complement strand
ATCAGTCCTGGCAGATGAACAAATTTCTCTAGATTTAATGCTATCACTTTTTCTTTTAACAGATCAAATGATTCTCCATCACCTCCAATAATAAAATGGACCATTTCAGTATCGGGTAGTTTTATATGTACTTTGTGAAAAATATCAAGTATTTTCAACGGGCTTCTTTCAGGAACAATTCTACTTACGGTACCAACAATTACACCATCTGAATTGGAAATCCCAGTTTCCTTTAGAAATATTTCTTTTTCATCGTTTGAAACATGTGCCTTCTTAATTTTAATCCCATTTGGGATAATGCTGAGAATAGTATTTTTCCTTTTTTTAATTAATTCCTCCCAAAATGAATCATTTCCAATCAAAACATATGAATCTCTAAACTTTGACATCATCACAAATAAATTATGCTGCCATCTCTTAATCGGGATGCCTATCGAATGATTTGTCTCGACTAGTTTCGGAGCTTTTGAGAAAGTAAGACTAGAAAAAAGCTTAAAGATTGAAATAAAAATTGAACTAATTGTCAAATGAGCGTGCAAAACATCTTGTCGTATTAGAAACTTCCAATTGGTGATCATCCAAAAAACAGATTTTAATAACAATGAAAAGAAATTAGTTTTCTTTTTTGATATATATAAAACCTCTATTTCCTTGTTTAACTCAAAGAGTCTTAATTTAGAATCGGAAGGAAAAAACAATAATAATTTTACATCGAGACCGTCTTCATAACACTCATTTAGCAAATCGACAACTACTTTCTCTGCCCCTCCTTTTGATAAAGTAGGTATAATATGTAAAACTTTCATTCTAATTCTTTTTTAATCTGGAAAAACAGGTTATTACTTTCACAGATTAAATTTTTCAACGCAACAATCATCCTTTGACACCTCTCTATAGGTATTATATCGATACTCTGCATTACAAATTTATCCTTACAACAATTTCCATTAGTTAAACTTTTATTTTAAAAATTTGAACATGGGTTGCTGCTAAAAATTAGTACTTATTCAGAACATTAATAATATTATCAATAGAATTTTCTTCTAATTCGGCATACATTGGTAATGATACGCAATGTGAGGCCAAATATTCAGAATTTGGAAAATCACCTACCTTATAATTAAGATTTGCATACGCTTTTTGCAAATGACATGGGACTGGATAATGTAAACCAGGATATATATTGTTTGTATTTAAATACTTTATTAAATCTTCACGATCATCTACCGTTACTACAAATAAATGATAAACTGAATTAGACCAATCTGGCTGAAATTGCATTTTTATTTTTGGATTTGTAATTTCATTCTGATATCTCTTAGCTATTTCTTTTCTACGTGAATTCCAGTCATTCAAATATTTAAGTTTAACAGTTAGTGAACCAGCTTCTAAACCACCCATACGCATATTAAATCCAACCTCATCATGGTAATATCGAACTATCGAACCATGATTTCTAAGACTTTGAAGATGTTTGCTATATTCTAAAGAATTTGTCGTTAATCCTCCAGCTTCACCACAAGCTCCTAAATTTTTACCTGGATAAAAACTAAAGCAAGCTAAATCGCCAAAACTTCCAACACGAGAACCTTTGTATTCAGCACCTTGAGCCTGTGCCGCATCTTCAACTAAAAAAAGCTTGTGCTTTTTTGCAATTTCTTGTACTGCATCAATGTCAAATGGTTGACCGTATAAATGCACACCTATTATTGCCTTTGTTTTATCAGTTATCTTATCCTCAATTAACGTAGCGTCTATTTCCCAGGTATCAGACTTGCAATCTACAAAAACTGGTGTTGCTCCTACATAAGTTATGGCCCAAGCCGTTGCTATGAAAGTATTTGCAGGCAATATTACCTCATCTCCAGATCCAACTCCCAAAGCTAATAGCGCTAAGTGCAGAGCAGAAGTTCCATTATTTACTCCAATAGAATATTTAGCATTACAAAAATCTGCAAATTTATTTTCAAATTCTTCAACAAACCTTCCGCCTGAAAAAGCTGTTTGATCATATACCTCTTCGAAAACGTCAAATATTTCTTTTTTAACCTGCTGATGTTGTTTGCTTAGGTCTAAGCAATTTATTTTTTCTTTCATTTAAGATTTTACTTTAGATATTTAATTATTTTGCCTGGATTTCCAGCAACTACTGCATTGTCAGGCACATCTTTTACGACAACAGCCCCCGCTCCTATTAAAGCATTTTTACCAATAGTTATACCACATAAAATTGTTGCATTACTCCCAATAGAAGCCCCTTCTAAAACAAAAGTTTCCAATAAATTCCAATCCTTGTCAGTTTGTTGGCTGCCATCAGGATTGGTTGCCCTTGGAAACATATCGTTTGTAAACATCACACCATGTCCAATGAAAACATTATCGCTGATATGAACACCTTCGCAAACAAATGAATGGCTTGAAATCTTACAATTCTTACCAATTGAAACCCCTTTTTGTATTTCAACAAATGCTCCTATTTTAGAGTTATCATCAACTGAACAGCCGTACGCGTTCACAAAACTAAAAAACCGAACATTTTCGCCAACTTTTACATTATTTAGGTTTTGGTATTGATTTGATTCAGTAATTACTTTCATATTAAATGATTATTTCTTTTCCATTTGCCTTAATTGATTTCTGCGAAGCCTCTAATATTTTAACAACTGACTGTCCTAAAATACCATTTGAAAGAGGCAACTTTTTGCTATTAATTGAAGCAATGAAATCTGAGGCCACTCCAGATAGAGCTTCTTTTCCTGATAATTTTGGAATTTGAATATCTCCTACTCTATAGTCAACGAGTATTCTATTCTTTTCCTCATCAGTTTTATGTGAATAACTTGTATCGTATAATCGAATTTTTTCCGAAGGTTCTAAATCATTATATACGATCATTTTTTCACTTCCACCAATTAGTGTTGACCTGACTTTCACAGGAGAAGACCATGAGGAATTGATGTGTGCGATAAAGTTACTTTGGTAATTAACGGTCAAATAAGCAATATTTTCAATTCCATTATTGGTATGTGAAATACCAGTAGCATTAACGCTTATAGGGTTTTCAGGTATCAAATGAAATAATATCGATAAATCATGTGGTGCTAAATCCCACAAAACATTAACATCAGGTTGAAAAAGACCCAAATTAATTCTAGTAGAGTCAAAATAATTTAATTGACCCAATACTTTCGTGTCAATTAATTCTTTCATCTTCTCAACAGCAGGGGTATAAAGGAAAGTGTGATCCACCATCAAACAAAGATCTTTTTTAGCTGCAATATCAAGTAAAATCTCAGATTCTTCAAAAGTACTTGTCATTGGCTTTTCTATTAGAACATGTTTGTTAGCTTCAAGTGCAAGTTTTGCTAAATTAAAATGTGTAAACACTGGCGTGGCTATAATAATTGCATCTACGCTATTATCATTAATAACATCTAATGGATTATTACTAACCCTAACATTTGGGTATAATTGCTTTACCAATGTTAATCGGTCTTCACGTTGGTCTGACACAATTTCTACTTGACAGCCTGGAGTAGAAGCAAAATTTCTTACTAAATTAGGTCCCCAATATCCATATCCTATTAATCCTACTTTTATCATTTTAATTTTTTTATTATATCAATTGTATTCCTTTTTTGAAAATTTAAATTAGTACCATGTTAATGGCTAACATTTAAGATACATCATCTGTGCTTACTTAAAATCTCTTTTTAATAAACCTTGCTGGATTACCTGCATAAATATCATTATCTACTAAAATTGATTTTGTAACGATAGAACCAGCCCCGATAATTACACCATTGGCAATTTCAACGCCGGCTAAAATAGTTACATTTGCTCCAATCCAAACATTATTTCCAATTTTCACTGGCAAGTTCTTTACACTCTGCTCTTTTATTGGGACATTCATATCAGTAAACAGGTGTTCGGTTGTTAATATAGAAGTTCTATGACCTATAGACACGTCATTACCTATAGAAAGTCCTCCATAGGCTGAGATGAAGCTATCCTGGTTTATTGATACATGATTTCCCAATTTCAATCCATGAATTCCCTCTATAAATACTCCTGAAAAAATATTAACTGTATATTTTAAATCAGTCCTTGTCAATCTTTTAACAATTCTACTACGAAAGCGATCAAAGATTGGAAATCTATAATCACAGATCAATAAATATAATCTGTAAAGAACTTTGAAATAAAAGCTATCATTCATAGTAAATAATTTAATATTAACCTTGATTTAAGAATGCTGCTGTATCGGCAACAGCGATTTTAAGATTCCCCCAGAAATCTTTGTTAAATTCTACGCCTAAATCTTGAATTACAAGATCATTACTCACTTCAAACTCCATAATATCTCCAATTAAAGGCTCGCCATGCTCTACTTTTAGTTTGTTGTTTTTATCCAACAGTTGAAGCAAATTTTCTGCCAAATCGTTAATACTTACTCGAATACCAGAAGCAGCGTTATAAGCCTTACCATTACTTACTGGATTTATAGCTGCCAAAAGATTAACATTTACCAAATCTTTTACCCATGTAAACGACCTAACTTGGTTACCATGTCCAAAAACAATTGGATTTCTACCCTCAGTAATGTTTCTTAGAAAAATAGATACAACACCCCCAAACTCATTTGATTCTTGTCTAGGTCCGTACACATGGAAATACCTAAGAATGGTAGTGTCTAGACCGTACAATTTATGAAATACATCAACATATCTTTCACCACCTAGCTTAGAAACTCCATAATAAGAAACGGGCTCAAAGGGATGTGATTCTGTAGTAGGAAATATTTTTGGCTCACCATATACTGAACCTGTTGAAGCATGGATGAATTTCTTTACACCGTATTTCATGCTTAGCTCAAGTAAATTTAAGGTTCCACCACTATTTACCTCTAAATCTCTTTGTGGGTTTGTTAAACAGATGTTCTTCTTTGAAGCCGCATTATTAAATACAATATCCACATCTTTAAACGCTTCATGCATTGCCTCATCATTATCACAAACATCTTTATCTAAAACAGAGAAATTCGGTTCATTGATAAATGCGGAAACATTTACAAGTTTGCCCGCCGAAAAATTATCTAGGCAAATTACATTTGCTTTTAGTTTAACCAACTCTTCACAGATATGTGAACCAATGAAACCAGCGCCACCAGTTACAATTACTTTTTTATTTAAGAAAAAATCTCCGAAATTTTGCATATGAACTTCTATTTTTTGTATTTAATGATTTATATAAATTCATCATAATGATGAGTAAATTTTAAACTTATTACTTTGGCAAGCTATCGATTCCAACATTCCACTACACGATACCTCCAAATTCCTTACCTATATCACCTCGGGCTTACTCATAAATATTTAGCCTCTAAAACGTCATATCAATTAAAATTTCAAATAACTAGGATACCATAAAGCGATAAAAACAAATAATGAAAAAACAATCATCGCAATAAGGGTAAGCCTTTTATTGGCATATATCAAACTACCTAGATCTTTTAGTGATATATTGATAATATTCAATGCATAACCACAAAATATAAAGTAGATAAAGGCGCTGCAAGCGAAATATATTTGCAATGTTAGTTGTCTAAAGAAAAAATAACCAACAAACAACGATCCAGTCCTAAAAAACAGAATAGTTACTTGAACTTTTAGCGAGGCTGCAAATTTCTGCTTGGCATAAAAGTTTACGCTAAAAATAGAGTAAAAAATTAAAGCAATAATATAGGGTATAATCCATTGCATTAGTTCTCCAGACGGTCTCCAATTTTTGCCAAGATATGTTTCGAAAACGACAGGTGCTAAAGGCAAAAACACGAGTAAAGGAATAACGATTAGCTTATAGAGCTTATTTAAAATATCTGTTGCTACCTGATGTAATGTTCCGTTATCTAAGTTATTTTTGATATGCCCATAATATACTTGAGAAATAGAACTTGCGACCAAAAGCATAGGGATCTGCGAAAATTTCATGGCATTCATTAAGAATCCAGACCCAGCTTGGTCATTGATCATATTTAGATAGAAAAAAGGCAATTGAAAAGAAAACATTTGCATTAATGCCTCTAATAATGAAAACTTTGGAAACTTAATAAATTTTCTAATTACCTCTTTAAAATCAGCTTTAGTCACTTGATTGGTAAATAGAAGTTTCATCTTTGATGTAATTAATCCCAACATATAAATAACACCAAAGCCAATTTGAAAAATGTAACCTACAATTGGCCCAACTATCGAAATACTAGTATAACCAAGACCAATTTGCGAACCAACAGAAGTTATTGACTGAAAAACCCTAGAGACTCCAATTTTATTAAATTCATGTGTTCGTGTTGTATAAAAGGACAATAGGTTTACAAAGCCATACAGAAATACACCAATAGGAACGAAGTAGATGAAATTTTCATTGTTTAAATTAAAAAAATGAATACCTAACTTCTCAAGAATCAATAATAATATAAATAAGCCGCTTGAAAAAGCGACACTAAATATCCCAGCAATCAGAAATAAAATGTCTGCTTCTTTGTCTGAATCGCAAAGCGGGATTGCATTGTCGTATCTTAATGTGGCAAATACGCCGAAAAACTGAATGAGGGCAGAAAGTATGGATACATCAGCAAAATCATGTGGAGCATAAATTCTTGTGATTAATGGTGTGCCCACAAAAATTATGAATTGTGCAAGAAACGAAGTTATTGATAAAGATATAGTAGATTTATAAAAATCGTTTATCTTATATCCTTTGACCCTATCAGTTAATTTAGTTAGCAAATCTATTAAAATCTAAATCCCGTAAAACCATGAGAATTAACCTCATTTATTTTATAAATCCCCTTTAAATCACCCAATACTGGCGTTATATTTGGTTTGCAATGATTTCTTAATTGTGAAATTGGCAAATCTCGAAAGTCTGAATGGTTTACGGCTAGAATAACCGTATCCGAAGTTCCATCTTCTAGTTTGTCGATTAATGCTATTCCATATTCCTTTTGAACCTCTTCCTTATCTGCCCACGGATCATAAACTGATACATTAATATTCCAATCTTTAAGCTCGTGAATTAAATCTATTACTTTGCTATTTCTAATATCGGGGCAATTCTCCTTAAATGTAATTCCCATAACAGTTACGTTACTTTGTGAAATCTCGATACCATTTTTAACCATTCTTTTGATGATTGTCCTAGCTGCGTACTTGGCCATGTTATCATTAATCCTTCTTCCAGCCAATATAACTTGAGGATTATATCCTACTTCTTCTGCTTTATGTGTAAGGTAATAAGGATCTACTCCAATGCAATGCCCGCCTACCATTCCCGGTCTAAACGGCAAAAAATTCCACTTGCTTGCAGCTGCCTCCAAAACATCAAGAGTGTCAATACCAATTCTTTCGAATATTAACGATAATTCATTAACGAAAGCAATATTCAAATCTCGTTGAGAGTTTTCTATAACTTTTGCCGCTTCCGCTACTTTAATACTGGTGGCTTTAAATGTGCCAGCCTTAACAATCGAATTATAAAGCTGATCTACTTCTTCAGCGATTTCCGGGGTACTACCACTGGTAATTTTTTTAATGGTTACTAAAGTATTAACCTTGTCTCCAGGGTTAATTCTTTCTGGGCTGTAGCCGCAATAAAAATCATGATTGAACTTAAGCCCAGCTACTTTTTCAAGCACTGGAACACAAACTTCTTCTGTTGCGCCAGGATAAACCGTAGACTCATAAATCACAATATCATTTGCTTTTAACACCTTACCAACCGTTTCGCTCGCCTTTACCAACGGCGTTAGATTTGGACGGTTTGCAAGGTCAATAGGCGTTGGAACTGTTACGATATATATGTTGCAATCCGCTATTGCTTGGATATCAGAAGTAAATTCCAGATTTATTGCCTTTTTCAGCTCGTCTGGACTTACTTCTAATGTACGATCCTCTCCTTTAATCAGTTCGTCGATTCTTTTTTGGTTAATGTCAAAACCAACAACATCATAAAATTTACCAAACTCTACGGCTAATGGCAAGCCCACATATCCTAAACCTATGATTGCAATTTTTTTATTTTCTTTATTCATAAGAAACACCTTATACTAATTTAATCAATAATAGATAATGATTGTTACTGCCTAAACTCATAGATTTTACTAATTATCTCCACAACTTTTAATCCTTCGAATACATTAGTCGAAATTGCGGCATCATTTTTTAATACATCTACTATATTTTCAATAACATAATTGTGGTTCTGGGCAGAACCTTTATAAGCTCCATAATCATTCCCTGGATTTGTTGGAGCTAGTTCAGGCATGGTGTAATCTTTCACGTGACAATAATCAACTTCATTCATATATTGCCCTCCAATTTTTATAGCACCGTTTTCGCCTATAATGGTCATGCTACTTTCCAAGTTTTGGTTCCATATAGAGGTTGAATAGTTCAATGAGCCCATTCCGCCGTTAATAAAATCAAAAGTGACGAATCCGCTATCTTCAAAATCCGTTAGGTTTTGATGGTTAAAGTCTTTGAGGTTAGCCTGTACATTTTTGATATCTCCAAACAGCCAATACATGATATCGATAAAGTGAGAAAACTGAGTAAACAGTGTACCTCCATCCAGATCTATTTTACCATGCCAGCTATCTTCTTTATAATAGCGATTGTCTCTATTCCAGTAGCAATTTAGCTGAACCATAAAGATTTTTCCAAGCTTGCCCGATTCAATCAAATCCTTGATCCAAACAGATGGTGGCGAAAATCTATTTTGCATTACTGCAAATACATTTTTGTTTACCCTCAATGATTTATTTATAATCATTTGTGCATCTGTCATATTCAATGCAATTGGCTTTTCGATTACCACATGCTTTTTGGCATCAAGGCATTTTAACGCTTGTTCGGCATGAAAGCCATTCGGAGAAGCAATATTGACTACATCAACCTCAATTCCTGCAACTAAAAATTCTTCCAAAGAACTATAAAAAGGAACATTAAATTTTTCAATCCCCAGTAAGGATTTTTCTTTGACATCAATTAAAGCAACTAGTTCACATGAGTCGTTTCGAGTAATCATTTCTGCGTGTCTCTTGCCTATATGACCACATCCAACAACTGCAAACTTTATTTTCTCATTAAATTCCATTTATTTAATTCTTGAAACCTTATTATCTTCTAACTTATATTGTTGTTTACTTTCCTTACACACAGCCAAACCACTTTCATCAAAAGCCAATCTATGCCCATATTCACTTACCCACCCAATATGCTTTGCCGGATTACCCACAACGAGTGAATAGGCTTGTATCGTTTTGGTGACCACCGCGCCTGCACCAATAAAAGCATAGGCTCCAATATCATGTCCGCAAACTATTGTTGCATTTGCGCCTATGGAAGCACCTTTACCTACTAAGGTTTTGGTATATTGGTCTCTTCTATTAATTGCACTTCTAGGGTTAATTACATTGGTAAACACCATTGATGGGCCTAGAAATACATCGTCTTCGCAAACCACACCAGTATATATCGATACGTTATTTTGGACCTTTACGTTATTACCAAGTGTTACTCCTGGAGAAATCACTACGTTTTGACCAATATTACATCCGTCACCTATTTTAGAGTCTGACATGATGTGCGAAAAATGCCAAATTTTTGTTCCCTCTCCTATTGTACAATTTTCATCTACATAAGCTGAGGGATGGACGAAATACGTTTTTTCCATTGACTAGTTTGAATAAAATTTATGAATGGTTTCTACAATATACTGCTGATGATCTATATTTTGTTCGGTATGTATTGGTAATGATAATACTTCTTTACACAAAATTTCTGCAGAGGGCACTTCAAAGTTTTCATCTACATATTTCTGGTAGGCCTCTTGCCTGTAAAGAGGCAAAGGATAATAGATCATCGTAGGGATTCCATGATCAGCCAAATATTTTTTCAGTTCATCTCTTTTGTTATCTAGCACTCTGAGGGTATACTGATGGAATACGTGGTTGCTTTTCTTTTCTCTAACCGGAATTATCAATCCATTAATATTATTTAATTTCTGGTCATAATAATCGGCCATCTTATTTCTTGCCATACCAAATTTATCCAGCCTTTTAAGCTTAACATTTAAAATAGCGGCCTGGATTGTATCCAATCTTGAATTACAACCAATCACTTTATGAAAGTATTTCTTTTCTTGCCCATGATTTGCGATCATCCTCATTTTAGCTGCCAATGTATCATCGTTTGTCATTAATGCACCACCGTCGCCATAACAACCCAAATTTTTTGAAGGGAAAAAAGAGGTACTTCCAATATGGCCTATTGTGCCTGTTTTTGCTACGCTACCATCAGTAAAAGTATAATCAGCTCCTATGGCCTGTGCATTATCTTCTATAACGTATAGGCCATGTTTTTCTGCCAACTTTAAAATTGGTTCCATATCACTGGATTGCCCATATAAGTGTACCGGAACTATTGCTTTTGTTTTTGATGTAATTGCCGGTTCTATGATTTCGGCAGTAATATTAAAGGTAGTTAGGTCAACATCAACCATTACTGGAACCAATCCTAGCAAGGCGATTACCTCTGCGGTAGCGGCATAGGTAAAGGCTGGGCAAATGACTTCATCTCCAGGCTTCAAGTCCAGCGCCATCATAGCAATCTGAAGTGAGTCAGTTCCGTTTGCACATGGAATAACATGTTTTACGTTCAAATATTTTTCTAGAGAAACCTGAAATTCCTTTACACTTGGCCCATTAATATATGCTCCGCTTTCCAAGCAATCAAGAACTGCCGAATCTATTTCAGTTTTTAGTTCAAGATATTGATTTCTTAGATCTGACATTTGAATCGAATCCTTCATAAAATTCTATTGATTATTTTTTAAGTAAAAAATTATTTGTTAATATCCAGACACCTACCCAGTATCATAAAAAACAAAGCACTTTACAAAATCAGCTCCTCCGTTAGGATTTAGCAGCTCCTTCTTTCATGAGGTTAATAAAGAACCTTCTTGTGATTAAAAACATCACTGATAGGAGACCAGAAATAATTACTCCAATAGCAATACCTTTTGACTTACTAAAACGCTCTTTATATAGTGGATAAATAGGCTTATCAACTGTTTGTATCAATGGTGTTTCTTTTAAGACACTCAGCTTGCTCATTTCCAAATTCTGCAACATGGTACCAAGCACCGCCTTGTTAGTTTCGGCGCTAAATTGCGAACGTTGCATTGGCGCAATTCTTTCCACTTGTCTAGTGGGGTTAATATTAGGCGTAGCGTCTGCAACTTTCACCGAGGAATATATTGCTGAGTTCATCATACCTCTTACAGAGTCCGTCTTGTCCTGTAGGATTTTTACATTAGCCATTGACTTTTTTGTCTTGGTCTGCTTATAAAATTCATTTACATTTTGGACAATCTGATCATTAAAATCTTTTGCAAAAAGCTCATCTGTAGAATTAACGTCTACCTTGATTACGCTTAACTTTTTATCTAGTTTTCCTACTACTAAATAGCTTTTCTTGATGTTGGAAACGATTTCGCCTAACAAACTATCTCTCAATCTTTTGTTTTTCAAGCTATCTAGCTGTCTAAAATCCTTCAAGTTTGAAGAAGAACCTTTTATGGATATCTCAATCGGATTAAAAGACAAATACCTATCCACCAACAACTTAGAAGAGTCCTCCTGCATAGGACTAAGCAATGTTTTCTCGATCATTGTTCGAGACTTATAAAGCTCTAGCAAGTTATCACCTTGAAATAACCCTCCTCCACCTCCACCAAGATCAATCCCCGTTACAGCGGCAATACCACCTAAGCTCGATAAGCCTCCACCTTTATCTCCTTCTTCCAGAACAAAGGTTGTAGATGCAGTATAAATTGGCTTTTTTAAATATGCATAGAGAAATCCTAATGAACCTCCCAGCAAGCAAAAGAATACAATAATTAACCACTTAGACAATAAATAACTAAATGTTTCCTTTAATATAAGGACAAGCTCTAGTACAGACATTTTATTTGTACTCTCAGATTGAAAATCAATATTATCAGTTTGATTATTTGTAATCATTTTTGGCTATTAATAGTTTTATAGAGCTTAGTATTTAACTACGTATGCTCAGTCTTGAGCAAATTTTGTCATAATATGGTTTATCTCTGTTTGATATTTTTTAACCTTTATGTTATCCATTTAAAAAAACAGGTGTTTTTCTTACATAAGCGTTTGCTCTCTCGCAACATGTAAACTACCTGAAAAATTAAGCTAATTCCTAAAGATGTATTTATTTATCTAAATAAACTTACGATGATCGCAGCTAAAGAGGCAACCCCAGTCCCTATTCCAACCCAAGCTTGTGCACTTATTTTTTCTCGCTCAGCTTTTACTGGCACAAAAATCTCTGCTCCTGGCTTAACTTTAGGATAATTATTAAAGAATAAGAATTTCTTTGCCGCTTCAGCAGAGCCATTAGCGTATTTGATATATGCTCTATTTTTTAAAGCTGAATTTGTAAATCCTCCAGCCCCATTGATATATTGTTTAAAACTCTTTCCTGGTATATATACAATGCTGTTAGGATTTAAAACCTCTCCAGTAACCTTAACGGTTTGAAGTTGTTTTGGTACACGTATAATGTCCCCTTCTTCCAAAATGAGGTCTTGTCTCGATAACGGTTTTTTCAAAATCCTTTCCAAGTTGATCCCTACCAAATCAGATTGAATCAACTCTTCTTTTACTCTTTTGGTAGTATCAGCGTTTTTCACATCTTTTTCTTGAAGTCTTTCCAAGTTTGCAAACTTTCTTTTTTCTTCTTCTCTATTGTTGATCGCATTTTTATCTGCTGGATTTATCTTTTCCGCACCAGGTCTTTTTAAAGAAGCACCTTCAGCATAAGCAAAGGAAGTTAAACCTCCAGCTCTTTTAATCAAATCCGATATACGATAATCTTTACTTGTGATCGTATACATCCCAGGATAAAGCACTTCTCCCTCAACCTTCACTTGCTTTTGGACTGAATAACCTTCAGAATTTCTCACCGAAATAATGTCAAAAGGTTTAATCACAAACTTATCACCCAAAACACGCAAATTCTCATCAATATTTACCACAAATAAATCAGCTGTTTTTGAAGAAGTTGAAGTTGGATCTGTGTTCTTTATTCTCCTCGACACTTCAATTCTATTTGGTGTAGCACCTTCTCTTAAGCCTCCCGCCATTTGAATAAGATCTTCCAATTTCAAGTTTTCAGAATATTCGAAAATTCCAGGGGCCCTTACTGCACCTTGTACTGTTACGGTATATTCTTCTCTTAAATCAAAAATCGAACTGATGGTCACTTTGTCTTCTCGAGTTAAAGGAATGTCCTTTTCTTCTCCAGAGAGGATCTTAGCAACGTCAAATGAAATAAAATATTGAGTTTTATCTGGATTTAGTCGATTAATGTAACCGCGATTAAGGAACGCATCTTCCGTAATGCCATCTGCCTTATTAATTAAGCCCGCAAGGGTCAATCCCTTATCTAAAGCATAAACCCCAGGCCTAAATACAGCGCCTATAATTTCCACTCTATTTTCAAAACGATCTAATATGGCTTCCACCACAAACTTATCACCATTTTTAGGTTGGTAAGTGTCGTATTGTGCTTCCGAAATATCACTGATCTTTCTTTCTCTATTGGTATTTTGGAATGATTTTATTTTTGCAGTGTAGGCTTCTGAAGTAAATCCTTTTGCAAAATTAATCACATCCTGCAAGGTTTCGTTGTTTTTTACTTCGAAGATAGCGGCATCTTTTACTTCCCCCGAAATTTCTACCCGTTTATCGTACGCAGGAATATTAATAACATCTTGATCTTGCAAGCGAATGTTACTTTGCTGAATACCTCTTAAAAGGAAATCATAAACATCAACATTAGCAACGATTTTATTATTTCGAATGACTTGAATGTTTCTAAAAGATCCGTTTTGAGAAGGGCCTCCAGAAACATATAAAGCACGATAAACATTTGCTAAAGATGGTAAAGTATAAGTTCCTGCTTTAACCACTTGTCCCGTTATAGTAACCTGAATACTTCTAATATTACCCAAATTTACCGCAACAGAGGTTCTACCAGTCCGTAAAGCCGGATAAGTTTTAGCCATTGTCGATTTGATTTTTGAAGCGGCCTGATCAATGCTTAGTCCACCAACAGCAATTCTACCAACATATTCTAAATTAATAACTCCTTCGGGGCTCACCTGAAGATTGTAACTATGTTCATTATCTCCTGTAAGATCGATGATTAATCTATCATCAGGACCAACAATATAGCTTTTAGGTGTTGCTATTCTCAAATTGGGTTCAAAGGTAATACTCCCATTTCTAAACAAATCCGATCCAAATATCTTAGATTGAATTTCTCCATCATTTTCTTTCTTAAGGTTGTCAATAGCACCACCATCAGTAGTCTCACTATATTCTCTTCCCGTACCAGTAATGGATTTGTCTGTAGTCTGCGCTCCTGCCCCTTGTTTTTTTAATTTTTCTACCCTGGCCTTAAACTTGACCATATCCTCTTTTTTAATTCCCTTCGCACTCGCAGCTTGCTCCAATTGCGCCTCTGTGGTATAACCCATGGCTTCTGCTTGTTTCACAATTTGCAAAATTTGGGCATCGGAAAGCTCATCAACTTTAATATTGGAGCCTATTTGTGCAAAACTTAAAATTGCAATAGAAATTAGGAGAAATGATAGAAAGATTCTTTTCATGAAAATGATATTCTTGTTTTTGTTGGAAGAAGCAAATTATTCAAAATAATTAAGCGTCTTGTAATCGCCTTGTTTCAGATACTCGTCTTTCTTCATTAAGTTTAAATCAGATTGCATCATATCCTCAACCAAAGCCTGTAAATCATATTTGGGTTGCCATCCTAGTTTAGTTTTTGCTTTAGTAGGATCACCTAACAACAAATCTACTTCGGTTGGTCTGAAATATTTAGGGTCAACTTTTACTACCGTATTACCTAGTTTTAAGGTCTCTAAATTTAAACCAAGCTGTGTTGCCTTTTCTGTATCGATATCGATAATAACGCCCTTCTCCTGCTCATCTTTTCCTGAAAACTCGATCGTAATTCCAAGCTCCTCAAACGCCATGCGTACAAAATCACGAACAGTAGTAGTAACACCAGTTGCAATAACGTAATCTTCTGCTTTTTCTTGTTGCAAAATCAACCACATTGCTTCGATATAATCTTTTGCATGGCCCCAGTCACGTTGTGCAGATAAATTACCCAAGTATAAACAACCTTGTAAACCTAAAGCAATTTTAGAGGCTGCTCTAGTAATTTTACGCGTCACAAAGGTCTCTCCTCTTAAAGGGCTTTCATGGTTAAAAAGAATACCATTGCAGGCAAACATACCATAAGCTTCGCGATAATTCACCGTAATCCAGTAACCATAAATTTTGGCCACTGCATAAGGCGAACGTGGATAGAACGGAGTACTTTCACTCTGTGGAACGGCCTGTACTAAACCGTACAATTCCGAAGTAGAGGCCTGATATATTTTAGTCTTTTGGGTTAATCCAAGTATCCGAATAGCTTCCAATAGCCTTAAGGTTCCAATTCCATCAGCATTAGCCGTATATTCAGGCATTTCGAAACTTACCTGTACATGGCTCATCGCTGCCAAATTGTAAATTTCGTCGGGCTGTGTCTCTTGAATAATTCTAATAAGATTTGTCGAATCCGTTAAGTCTCCGTAATGAAGTTTAAACCTTACATTACTTTCATGTTGATCTTGATAAAGATGGTCAACCCTATCCGTATTAAACAAAGAAGATCTTCTCTTAATACCATGCACTAAATAGCCTTTTTTTAATAAAAACTCTGCTAAATAGGCACCATCCTGGCCGGTCACCCCCGTAATAAGCGCAACTTTCATTTCTATATTTTAGTAAATTTATGGTGTGCAAACATATACAAACTGTTATTTGTAATAAAAAAGTTGTAGATGAGCAACGGCTCAAAAATAGTATTTTTATTGAACTTCTGTCATCCAAATTTTACCTAGGCCTTACACAATACCAAATAAATGACTAGAGCTTTTTGTTACCCTTCAGCTACATTAATTTGTTTAAAATCTGTTGCCAATCATCAACACGCTCGTATTCTGTAATCAGAAGATTATGCGGAGATGTAAAAAGCAATGGTCGCCCATTAAAACCAGAAAAGTTCTTAATCCTATCGTCAATCATAATGTCTACGTTGACAATTTTCTCACCACAGAAAATAATATGCTTCCAATCTATGAAAGGGAAATGCTCTGCAAGCCAGTCCAGCTTATCTTCCAATGAATTTCTAAATTCCATGGCAGCAGATACGATATAAACATCATATTGCTGTTGCAGCTTTTTAACTGCTTCTACCGCTCCCTCAATAACAGGCAAATCACGAAAGAAGCCCTTCTCATTAATGTAATCGAACCATCTATCATTAACTTCTTCAGGAACGTTCTGGAAGATTTCCGTCCCGGGCTTTATCACCAAATCCAAGGGAACCTGATGGTCTCTATTATAAAGCTGAATAAACTTGTGTATCGGATCTGCTAGGACTTCGTCCATATCTATTGCTATTCTCATATATTCAAATATCCGTAAAGCAAGCCTGATATTGACAAACAAAATCTAATTTTAGCATAGTTTGCTAGTTATTAACATTTTATTTACCTTTGCAGCCCCGCAACATGAAGTTCCGGGAACTATGTTGAATACATAAATCATTAAAAAGAATGGCAACTAAAATCAGATTGCAAAGATTCGGTAAAAAAGGAAAACCTTTTTACCACGTGGTAGTAGCGGATTCGCGTGCTCCAAGAGATGGAAAATTCATTGAGCGTTTAGGTTCTTATAACCCAAACACCAATCCTGCAACCATCGAACTTAACTTCGACAAAGCTGTAAAATGGGTACTTAACGGTGCTGAACCTACTGATACAGCTCGTGCTATCCTTTCTTACAAAGGTGTTCTTTACAAAAAACACTTAGAAGGCGGTATTAAAAAAGGTGCTTTAACTCAAGAACAAGCAGATGCTAAATTTGCTACTTGGTTAGATTCGAAAGCAGGCAAAATTGCTGGCAAAACTGAAGGTTTAGCTAGTGGTAAAGCTGAAGCTCGTAAAGCAGCCTTAGCAGCAGAAGCTAAGAAAAACGAAGAAAGAGCGGCAGCCATTGCAGCTAAAAACGCTCCTGTAGCGGAAGAAGTTGTAGAAGAGGTTACTGAAGAAGCTCCAGCTGTAGAAGCTGAAGCAGCAACAGAAGCTCCTGCTGAAGAAACTCAAGCAGAAGATAAAGCTGAATAATTAACTTTACTTCAAGAAATAGCGTTCCGCCAAAATCGGAACGCTATTTTTATATCCACCCAATTAGCTATCATTCCAAGACACAAGGAATCTGTTTCCGACAGACAGCGTCCAGAGTAACAAAGTACAAGACACATGACAAAAGAAGAATCATTTTACATTGGATACATTACCAAAACCAAAGGCCTAAAAGGTGAGCTTCAGCTTTATTTTGAGTTTGAGGATTACCAAGATTTAGATCTTGACGTTATATTCTTGGAGCTAAATGGAAAAATGGTGCCTTTTTTTGTTGCCAGCCACAAACTATACGAGAACAGCACTGGACTTTTTTATTTTGACGATGTTGACCATGTGGATAAGGCCCAGCCTTTGGTAAAGAAAAAAGCGTATTTGCCTTTGAGTAAAAAACCAGAACGTGAGGACGATGAATTTTACTACACCGATTTAAAAGGTTTTATTGCTGTAGATGAAACATTGGGCGAACTTGGAGAAATCATAGAAGTAAATGAATACCCTCAACAATTTGTAGCTACGGTAAACTATCAGAATAAAGAAATTCTATTTCCTTTAAATGAAGACTTTATTGTGGAAATAGATGATGAGGAAAATATTCTTACCTTAGATTTACCAGAGGGGTTACTGGATATTTACCTAAATCCATAATTAGCAAAACAAAACCCGCTGCCCTTAAGTTTTATACTCATGAAGCAATTAGGTTTCTTATGGCTTGGATTATTAGCGCTAATTATTGTTAGCTGCAATAGTACAGATAAATCTGCTGATTCATCTCTTTCAGCAGATAGCGGCAAAACAGTTAACACAGTAGACAGCGTAGCCGATGAAGGTACATTGACTACCATCGCTACCGAAATTCTTACCACGCTAAAAGCAAAAGATTATAAAGCTTTTGCCTCATACTTTCATCCAACCGAAGGGGTAGTCTTTTCTCCCTATGGTTATATAGATACCAAAACAGCAAAGAAACTGTCAAAAGCTTCATTCTTAAAATTGGTTGAGGAAGGAGCTTCGGTAACATGGGGGAGTTACGACGGAACTGGCGACGTAATTAAACTAACTGCTCCACAGTACCTAGAAAAGTTTGTCTATAATGCCGATTATCTTCACGCAGAAAAAACTGGATATGATCAAATCATTGGTAAAGGCAATTCTTTAAACAACCTCAACGAAATTTTCCCCAAACATCCTTTTATCGAATACCACTTTAGCGGCTTCGACAAAAAATATGGCGGCTTGGATTGGACCAGCCTGCGTTTAGTTTTCAAACTACATCAAAGCAATTATTATCTCGTAGCGGTAATACACGACCAGTGGACGACCTAAAATCAGGGATTTATAATAATTGGCAGTGAAACGGGCTGCTTACCTTCTTCTATAATTTGCACAAAGTACACCCCCTTGACCAAATTGCTAATTGGCACTTGATATGTAGATGCAGGAGCAACAACCATATCCAAAACACTTTTACCCATTGAATTCACCAATTTGAGCTTTACAGATTTCAACGGCATATAGCCAAAATCTAATTTAAACTCCCTCGTTGCTGGATTGGGATAAATTTTCACCGAAGAGTTGGCAAAAACATTCACTACTTTTTCTTCAAAAACAGCAGTTGTGCCATCTTCATCTATAGTTTTAAGTCGATAATAATTGTGCCCAACTTCAGGAGTCAAATGATTAGCCGTATAGCTCAGCTTTCCATCTACCGCTTTCGTTTCGGCAATCTTTTTAAAATTCGAGAAATCTGTACGCCATTCTATTTCATATCGCTGTAATTTCTCTTGCATGGCCACAGTCCACCTAACATCTACCTGTTGTGTATTATAGGAGGCATTAAAAGAAACCAGCTTTATGGGCAGTACCGTAAAACAACTATAATCAAAAGAGATCGCATTAGGTCCTACATTACTTCCATCGAGGGCACTAATAGCAATCGCATGATCTCTATCATACTCATCAGCTCCAATATCTGCCACACCCGCACGGCTTTGTTTTTCATAATCTGAAAGCATATAACTAAACGTCCCTGCGGAGGCATTAACCGCAGGACTAGCCGCACTTAACCTGAGTACTTCGTAAGCTTTTTTCAGCTCGCAACCAGCTCCGTTACAAATAGGCTGCTCCAACAAAGGATCTATATTTTTGATTTGTGATGTAGGCAAAGAAATCCCAATACTTGCGGTATTAGTAGCGTACATGATATTATTATTAAAGCTAACCCCAGCCAAAGCTTCAGTGCTGTATGCTTTCACGATCTGCGTAGCATTTTCTTTAACAATGTTATTTGCAATAAGGCAATTTACAGGGGCCTTGTCATACTTGTAGCCGATCTCTATGTTTGATTTATTATTCACAAAGGTGTTGAACACCACCTCTATGTTTTCAGGGACGTAGTGCTTAGCCAAATCTGTTGGATTTTCAACATTGTATGCATCGCCATTGGTAATGGTTACCGCTGCATCAAAAATACTTCCCGTTAAGCCCGAAAAATAATTGTTAAAGATTTTATGGTTTTTCCCGTAAACCCTTACTCCCCCGCAACCGATAATACTTGAGTTACCATTTTCGTTAGTATAAACAGCCGTCTTACCTTCCCCAAAAAAGTAGTTCCCTTCTACAACGCTATTATTTCCTTGGCGCAAACATACGGTACCCAAACATCTCCGAAAAGTATTGAATCTAACTATGTTTGCAAAAGATTTTACCGAAACTATTTCTGGATCTCCATCGCAATCCTCAAAGAGATTATACTCCACCAAGGTATACCCGTTACTCTGTGAGAGTGTACTTACCCCAATTCTTATGGTTTCCTTTTCGTTTTCTTCACGAGGTCCGTTGTTCCTAAAAACATTATAACTAATAGTATCGTACTGCGTCTGCTGATTGATATTCCCATCCAATAAAATAAACTTCCCAGATTTGGTTTTGCCTTCAAACAAGTTATAATCGATACGATTGTGCCCTGATCTAAGGGGTTGCGTACTTCCAAAAGTATCACCAATATACAACCAATTACAAGAGGAAATATTCGTTTCATCCAAAGCAAAGCTATTCCTCGTAATCCTTACCCTGCTACAATTTAACATCTTAATGCCCGTACCCACATTAGCACTTTTAAAGGAGAAACCTTGAAGAGTTACATATTGCAAGCCATCTAAAACTAATGCCGTCGCTCCGTTCAAAATAGCCTGCCCCTGATTTTTTGCTTTAATCACAATAGGTCGGTTTGAACAGGCAGATCGATTAATGGTTAAACTGCTTAAATCATAACTCCCATCTTCCACCATCACCACATCCCCAGGGTTCATTTGCGACAATGCCGTTTTAAATTCAGTTACTGTGGCCACATTTCTCACCACGCCAGGAGTAGTATTGATGGCAACATTTGCACCAATGGACAGATCCGAACTTACGGCAAATGTTTTTGAAAGTTGTGTACCGCTCAAGCCCCCTGCCCAGCCATTAAATTGATAGCAAGATTCTACCGCAATGGTTGCAGTCACAATAGTTTCACTAGAATATTTACCATTAGTAGGTGTTGGCGACAGGGTAATCAAGCCGTTTGAAGGCTGTGTCACTGTAACTACATATTCCGCTGGCGGTGCTGTATTATCTATCACCACCTCGGCGCCAATAACCATATTATTGGTAATATTAAAAGTCTTACTCAATTCTGTTCCTGTCAAATCACCCGTCCAGCCATTATTTTTGTAGCCTTGCGGCAAGGTTAAAGTTGCGGTTACCTGGTCGTTGACCTGATAGCTGGCTTGTGATGGGCTCAGAGAAATGGTTCCATAGCCAGGCTGCTCTAAATTGATGACTCTAGCCGTAGGTGATGGCAAAAAGGAAATATCTGGGATTGGATTTTTACCGATATATAGGTCATCGATTGTAAAATCAGAACTCGCTAGCTGTGTATCGGTCGTGTGATTAATCCGCAGAGAATGGAACTCTTTATAAGTTGCCGCCCTTCCCCCGCTTGCCGTTGGCACATAGGCCTCTCTCATGGAGAAATCAGTAGCATTTAAAACTCCGTTAACTGCCATTTTAAATTTTTCGGCAGTAAGATCTGTCCTGATTGAAATTCTTGTCCATTGGTTAGTACTCCAAGTGCCTACTTCTACTTGTGTTCCGCCATTAGAAACTTTGATCTTATTATCTACAGTGAACTCTACGATATAGATCCGTTTCGAACTTCCCCCATACTGATCATACGCCGTTAAATAAACACCCTTAGTAGCAAAAGTGACTGGATTAACCCACATATCGGTATAAAACACATCTCTAAGGCCTATTACAGTGCCACTGTATGGAATAAAGTTAACTGCTAAAGCACTATTACTATTGCTAAAACTCAAAGCGCTGCTGCCTGTTTTTGGTTTCGTATTGCTAATCGAAGCATTTCCGTTCACCACAGCCCAAAGGTTCTGAGCATTAACATTCCCCGCCACATATGCAGGTGCTTCAAACGAAGTTTTCACCGCAGTTTGCGCCATCAAAGAAAATTGCAACAGCACCAGGGCTACTACAGCATAAATAGCTAGTTTCATCAGCTTATATTTGGTCTACCAGTTTTTGGTTAACCAAATATAATTACTTTAAGATAAAAACAAATTTTTCTTTAAAAGAAGCAGTTACCATCTTCCAAGTAAGACAAAGCACAAACAAAGCCTTATATTTGCCCCATGCGTTTTGATATCATTTCTGTACTTCCCGATTTGTTAACCAGCCCCTTTGCTCATTCTATTTTACAGAGAGCGCAAAAAAAGGGAATTGCCGAAATTGTGGTACACAACCTAAGGGATTATGCTAGCAACAAACAAAAAAGTGTCGACGATTACCCTTATGGCGGCGGAAGTGGTATGGTAATGAGTATTGAGCCTTTTGCTAATTGTATAGAAAAATTGCAGAGCGAAAGATCGTATGATGAGATCATTTTCATGAGCCCTGATGGAGAAACACTGAACCAGACCATTGCCAATGAACTTTCCATTAAAGGAAATATCATCATTTTATGTGGCCACTACAAAGGAATAGACCAACGTATCCGTGATATTTATGTCACTAGAGAAATTTCCATTGGCGATTATGTACTCTCTGGAGGAGAACTCCCTGCAGCGGTATTGGTAGATGCCATTACCCGTTTAATCCCTGGAGTGCTCAATGATGAAACTTCCGCTTTATCAGACAGTTTTCAAGGTGAATTACTAGACTCCCCAATTTATACCCGCCCAGCGGAATGGCGAGGACACAAAGTACCAGATGTACTATTGAGTGGTCATGAAGCTAAAATTGCCGAGTGGCGACACGAGGAAGCTTTAAAGCGTACGCAACAACGCAGACCAGACTTATTGAAATAAGACGATAATTGGGCAATTTGATACTTAGCGTATTAACTAATTTACAAAACGTCAAAAATTTTTAAAATTCACTTTTATTTTTAAAAAATAATTCCTAATATTGCAGTCCGATTTTAAACAACATAAATATCGGCTTAATAGCTTAAAATCATGGATTTAGTAAAATTTGTAGAAGAACAGGCAATCGCTAAAAAAGAATTTCCTACTTTCAAATCAGGAGATACGATTAGTGTTCATTATAAAATTCGCGAAGGTAACAAAGAACGTGTTCAAATTTACCAAGGCGTTGTTATTCAGCGCAACAGCAATGGCGCTAATGAAACTTTCACCGTTCGTAAAATCAGTAACGGTGTTGGTGTAGAGCGTATTTTCCCTTTTAATTCTCCAAACATCGAGAAAGTAGAAGTGAACAGCCATGGTAAAGTACGTAGAGCTAAATTGTTCTATCTACGTAGCTTAACTGGTAAAGCAGCTCGTATCAAATCTTTAAGAAAATAATAGATTTATTATAAAAGTATTAAAACCTTCACGGAATATTCGTGGAGGTTTTTTTGTTTATATCTTTGCGCAACCAAATAAAAATCTGATAATGGCTTAGCCACATTTAAGCCTATGGGTTGATGAAAACCTAGCCATTATCACAACACATGAACAAATGAAAGATCTTTTAAAAAAGTACGAAGAGAAACAGCCAGAGATTGTTTTTGAATGGAAAGACAAAGAGTCGGAAGCTGAAGGTTGGGTGGTCATCAATTCATTACGCGGCGGTGCAGCAGGTGGCGGTACAAGAATGCGTAAAGGATTGGACAAGCACGAAGTAGAATCACTTGCAAAAACGATGGAAGTGAAGTTTACCGTTTCTGGCCCTCCTATTGGCGGTGCAAAATCAGGCATTAACTTTGACCCTGCCGATCCTCGTAAAAAAGAAGTTTTGGAACGTTGGTATAAAGCAGTGATGCCTTTGCTTAAAAGCTATTACGGTACTGGTGGCGACTTAAACATTGACGAGATACACGAAGTAATTCCAATTACCGAAGGGTATGGCTTATGGCATCCACAAGAAGGGGTAATTAACGGCCACTATCAAGCTAGAGAAAACGAACGTATCCACCAAATTGGACAATTGCGTTATGGCGTTTCCAAAGTATTAGAAGACTTAACTTACACTCCTGATATCAAAAGAAAATACAAAGTAGCAGACATGATCACTGGTTATGGCGTATCAGAGTCTATTCGTCATTTTTATGAAATTTGGGGAGGCAACATTAAAGGTAAAAGAGCCATTATACAAGGATGGGGTAACGTGGCTGCAGCAGCAGGATACTACCTATCACAACAAGGCGTTAAAGTTGTAGGGATTATTGATCGAGTAGGCGGATTAATTAACCCAGAAGGTTTTAGCGAACAAGAAGTAGCCGACCTGTTCAACAACCGAGTAAACAATACCTTAGTTTCAGATCAGCTGATTTCTTTTGAAGAAGCCAACGAAAAAATTTGGAGCATGGGTGCTGAAATTTTCGTTCCAGCCGCAGCCTCAAGATTGGTAAAACAAAACGAGGTAGATCAAATGATTGCCGCTGGCATGGAAGTAATTGCCTGCGGTGCTAACGTACCTTTTGCCGACAAGGAAATTTTCTTTGGAAGCATTATGGAGCATGCAGATAATCATTTAGCGATTATCCCTGATTTTATTGCCAACTGTGGCATGGCTAGGGTATTTGCCTATTTAATGCAACGCAATGTCGAAATGAGTGATGATGCCATCTTTACCGATGCTTCGAATATCATTAAAAATGCCCTTGTTGCCGTACATCAAACCTCTGATAAAAAAACAAATTTATCGAGCACCGCTTTTGAAATCGCGTTAAAACAATTAGTATAAAAAATGGAAGTCAGTTTTTTTGAACAAATTTTTTGGGGCAATACCATTAAACAATATATCATTGTTGCCGCCATTATTCTTATCGGATTACTTTTTAAAAGGATCGTATCACGTATCCTTAGTCAGCTAATCTTTAAATTGTTCAAAAAATTTGCAGACCAGGTAAATTCTGAAACTTTCATTGCTTTATTGCTAAAGCCAATCGAATTTTTCATCAGTGTATTTACCTTATACGTTGCCATTAACCAACTAAAGCATCCTTTGGATGTTACCTTTTTCCATTACAAAAAAAACATAGACAAGGTAAAGGTTAACCAAGCTTTTACCATCGGTGAGTTTGTAGATAAAATTTTCCTTTTCCTTCTTATCCTCTCCGTTTTCTGGATTGTTCTAAGAATCATCGATTTTATCGCCCATGTCCTTTTAGTAAGAGCAGCCAAAACAAAAAACAAGGCCGATGACCAACTAGTGCCTTTTATTAAGGAACTATTAAAGTTTATCGTGGCTTTTATTGGTTTTTTTGTGTTATTGGGATATGTATTTGAGGTAAACGCCGTAAGCTTAATCACAGGTCTAGGAATTGGAGGTATCGCTATTGCGATGGCCGCCAAAGAAAGTTTGGAAAACCTATTAGGCTCATTTCTTATTTTTATGGACAAGCCTTTTACGGTGGGCGACGTGGTAAGGGTTGATGGTATTGAAGGCACTATTGAACGAGTGGGCTTTAGAAGCACTGTATTACGCAGTACCGATAAAACCACCTATGTGATCCCCAACCGCTCTATGATAGATGGTGTGTTGGAAAACCTCACCATGAGAAATGCACGTAGGGTGAAATTCGACATCAAGCTCACCTATGAAACCAGCGCTGAAAACGTTAAAAAGATCATTGCAGAAATTGAGAAATACCTAAAGGAGCATACAGGTGTTACAGACAGTACGGTTGCCCTCGACTCTTTTGCCGACTCTTCATTGAATGTACAGGTGATTTACCTAGTGCCCATGAAAAAGGACCTAGATCTCATTAAAATCAAGGAAGAAGTGAATTTTAGCGTCATTGACATTGTTGGAAAAAATGGCTCCGAGTTTGCTTATCCAGCGCAACGTACCATAGGAGAAAGTACAGGCAAAGAAGAAAAATAAGTTTAAACCTTAAAATAATTTGAAAAGCAATTACAGAAGCCCCGCACATGCGGGGCTTTTTGCTGACCTGTCATTCTTCAGAGCCCAGCGAAGAATTTGAATCTCCACAGCAGCCTTATAAAAGGAGATTCTTCGCTACGCTCTGAATGACAAAGCAAAAGAGATTTCTGCTTCAATCCAGTTTATTTCACCCAAAACGCTGCGTAGACAAAACAAACCTCGTCACTAACCCTCTCTCGACCTTAATCCGTCATTGCTTTGTGCCTCGCAATGACGAAATGGTTATGTTACATGCGACATAACTTCCTAAACCCTCTCTAATTCCCAAAAAAACACCATAAAAAAAGTCCCGCACGTGCGGGACTTTCATATTCTCGAATTTTAATTCCTATTTAAAATTAGCTCAGTTCGCCAAGTACGGTGATACCGCCTTTAACGACTTGGTTAAGCTCTAAATTCACTTTTGTACCCAAAGGCAAAAAGATGTCAACCCTTGAACCAAATTTGATAAATCCAAATTGCTCATTTTGCACTACTTGATCACCTTCTTTTACATACCAAACAATACGACGAGCCAAAGCTCCTGCAATTTGACGGTATAACACTGGAGAACCGTTTTTATGCTCAACCACCACTGTGGTACGTTCATTTTCGGTACTCGATTTTGGGTTCCATGCCGCTAGGTATTTCCCTGGGTGATATTTAAAGAATTTCACCACTCCCGAAATTGGGTTACGGTTAATGTGCACATTCACTGGCGACATGAAGATAGAAACTTGTAAACGTTTATCTTTAAAGTATTCGCCTTCTTCAGTCTCTTCAATAACTACCACTTTACCGTCAGCAGGGCAGATGATTAAATTTTCGCCATTGGTAAAAGTACGTTTTGGATTTCTGAAAAACTGAAGTACCGTGATGAACAAAGCAAACGAAAAGATATAGATAAACCATCTCAATATAAAAACGTCGGCAAAACGATATTCAACAACGGCATTGATGATAAAAATAAAAAGCACCGTAAGGGCAATGGAAGTATATCCTTCTTTATGTATGGTCATTTAACTTAGCTTTTGTTATCCTGCAAAACTCGTAAAAATTTATCAATTTTTTGCCCAATTGTACGTTTTATCTTTTAGGCTGATGCACAGGTTTTTGCAATCTAAATCTTATTGCGGTGAAATACTTTTTATTGTAGCCACAAAAAAACCTCGCAGGTTTTTGAAACCTGCGAGGTTTATACTAACCGCTTTATTCCAAACTTAAATCGCTCTGTAAATATGGTTCAAATTTCTACCCAAGCCATCGTAATCCAAGCCGTAGCCCACTACAAATTCGTTAGGGATTTCAAAGCCAACATAATTCAATTCCTCCAAAGGCTCTTTCAATGCATCTGGCTTGAAAAGCAAAGTACAAATGGCCACAGAAGCAGGCTCCTGTTCCTTAATTTTAGAAAGAATAAATTTCATGGTAAGGCCACTATCAATAATATCTTCTACAATGATCAAATGTCGACCTTTTAAATTAGCGGGCATGCCCAAGGCATCTTTAACGCTTCCAGTGCTACCCGTTCCATGATAAGAAGCTACCTTGATAAATTCTGTTTCGCAGGACAAATCAACCTCTTTCATCAAATCGGCAATAAAAAGAAAGCTGCCATTTAGCACGCCTATGAAAATAGGATTTTTATCTTCATAGTCTACATTAAGCTGTATTGCCATCAAGCGAATGCGCTTGGCAATGGTATCCTCTTCTAACAAGAGTTCAAATTCTTTTTGGTGAACAGTTACCCTAGTTTCCATTTTTTTCTTGTTCTTTTTTCCTTCTACGCTCTTCGCGGCGCTCTTGTCTTAATTGTTTACGTGTTTTTACGGTATCAACTGCTGGCTTTACCTTAACCGTATCCTTTTCCTTTTTGGAAGAACCACCAAATAGGCGGTCAAACAAGCTCTTCGACTTATCCTGCATACCTTCGGGTGTCATCATATCATCTTCACCAATATCCACCGAGTTGGTATCTAAAGTAGTAGAATCTGGTGCCAGATATTGTCTCAAACCTTCACGTAGGCGTACATCGTAAAAACCGTAACCCGTAGTATCTGCTGGGGCCAAGCCTCTTCTGGCCATAATATTGCCGATATACCTAAAATACGGCAACAAATAGCCTTTCAATGTACCGTTACTCATGAACTTATACAAGGCCGCTTTAGGCTTGGGCACAATATTGGCCAAGAAAATTCCTTCGCCCAAAGTTAATTCAGATGGGCTTTTCGCAAAATAATGTCTCGATGCTTCTCCAATTCCATACACGTTATTGCCCATCTCAATGATATTGAAATAAACCTCCAACATGCGAGACTTACTCACCAGATGATTGTTCTCAATCAACCAAACAATTAAAATTTCTTCGGCTTTACGCACCAAGGTTTTCTTTCTACTCAAGAACACATTTTTTACCAATTGCATAGAAATGGTACTGCCTCCCCGCTTAAATTTCTTCTCTTTAAAGTTTACTGCAATAGATTTACGGATTGATTCTTCTACAAATCCTTTATGGCGATAAAAAGAAGGATCCTCCGCTGTTAACAGCGCATTTTTAAAGTTCGGAGAAATATCATCAAGCCTTGTAAAATTGGGGTTTGATGGGCCAATGGTAATGTTACGCATAGGCTTCCCATATTCATAAGGCGTGTAAATAAAATCTGAATTGATTTTCTGCAAATCCGTTTTACCAAAATGCAGCACCTTAAAATTACTTGGAGTTAAGGTCGAATTAAACCTTACGCTATCAGGAATAGCCGTATCTAAATAAAAGTCTAAATTATATTTCAGCTTGCCTTGCACTTTGATTCCATCTAGGGATTCGAACAGTCCCAAAGGAAACGAATCGAAAATTGCCTGGGCGTCCTGCTCCTGCGCCGTCAGCTTCATTTCATAGATTTTATTGGGAGACAAGGTGTATTTTAGATAAGGATGCACAAAAGCATCTCTCAAATAAACCGTTGAAGTGCTGTCCAAACAAACAAAATTCTCTCCAATCAGCATGTCCGCTTCTATGCGGGCATCAGGCACAATAATATCCTCTGCAGAAATTCGGGGCTGATTGATCAACAAGTTTTTAATGGCCCAAGAGCCCGAAATTTTATAATCGCCACCACTAAAACTCGCATCTTTCATCTGCGTTTTAACAGTATCAAAATTGATTTTGGTGTGCAGTTTATTTTCTAGATAGGGCAATTCTACTTTCTTCCCATCAGCAAAAAGCATCACATCTAACTGCTTGTCGCTAGGATCAAGGTTTCCATTGATATGCCAAACAGCAGCTGTGTCGTTCACTTTAATGGTAGATTTCAATTCACCACCATCAATGGTTGCGGTAGTGGTTAAAAACTTTACAGAAGCTGTATCGTTATCATTCAACTGCATCATAAAGTTCTTGATTTCCATGTCATCAGGTATTTTATAGAAAACCTGATTCAGCAGATTACTCGCCAATTCACTCAAATCAACCTTACTTTTGGCGGTCGTGCTATCTTTTTTCTTCCTTTTCAAGATGAAATCGATATTAGTTAGCGTGTCACGCATCACCACATTCAGGTTCCCATCATTAAGGTTAACTTCCGAAAGCTTTACATCGCCAAACAGCAATGGAAAAATCTTTACGCCAATGGTAATATCTTTAATGGTAGTTAGCGTATCACGATCTTTGGGCACTACCGAAATATTGCTCATGTGCACTTTGCTTAGTCCACTAAAGCCGTATTCGCCAATCTTCACCGAAAGGTTATAGTCTTTTTCGGCTTTGGCAATAGCCTTTGCTACCATTTTATTTAATAGCGCTTCTCTTTTGCTATATGCCACAGCTCCTCCAGCCACTAACAACAACGCAAATATGCCTAGTACCCAGGCACCAATTTTCAGGTATTTTTTCGGTATCTTAATTTGGGGCAACTGCATAAACCTCCTCGAAATTACTGCTTTAACAAACGCTTAACACAAATGTTTATTTTCATGTGCAAATATCGATTGTTTTCTCATCTAACACAGGATTTTCGTCACAAAACTTGGCCCCTTGCGGAGTAATGTCTGTTACGTCTCATTTCGTGTTAAAAATACAACAAAAAGCTAGATACAAAATTATTTATAGCTAATGTTTTAGTAATTTTGAAGGATGATAATTACCGAGGAAAAAGTTTTAGCGGCACTTAGCCATGTTGAAGACCCAGATTTGAAAAAAGATCTGGTGACTTTAAAGATGATCAAGGATGTTAAAATTGAAGATAAAAAAGTTGCTTTCACACTTGAACTGACCACTCCTGCTTGTCCGTTAAAAGACATGTTGAAGAACGCCTGCATTAATGCCGTTAAGCATTTTGTAGACGCAGAGGCAGAAATAGACATCAATATCACTTCAAGAGTAACCAAACCAGTAGACACTAGCCAGCTGAAAGCGATTAAAAACATTGTTTTGATTTCTTCGGGAAAAGGAGGTGTTGGAAAATCTACCGTATCTAGCAACTTGGCCGTTACCTTAGCTGCCGATGGCGCGAAAGTAGGTTTGATTGATGCCGACATTTACGGTCCTTCGGTGCCTATCATGTTTGATTTAGTGGGTGCAAAACCAAGTGCTAAAGAAACTGCCGATGGCAAAACCTTAATTCTTCCTATCGAAAAATATGGCATCAAACTGCTTTCATTGGGTTTCTTTTCTGATCCAGATCAGCCAGTGCCGTGGCGTGGACCAATGGCTTCCAATGCCATCAAGCAACTTTTCAACGATGCTGATTGGGGCGAATTAGATTATCTATTGGTCGATCTTCCTCCAGGTACTGGAGATATCCATATTACCATTAGTCAAAGTTTTCCAATTGCGGGAGCTGTAATTGTAACCACTCCACAACAAGTGGCACTTGCCGATACCAGAAAAGGCTTGGCGATGTTTGGAATGCCAGGCATTAACATTCCTGTATTGGGCGTAATTGAAAACATGGCTTATTTTACCCCAGAAGAACTACCTGAAAACAAATATTATATTTTTGGAAAAGATGGTGGTAAAGAACTAGCAACACACTTTAAAGTACCATTTTTGGGAGAGATTCCATTGGTGCAGGGCATTACCGAGGCTGGCGATAAAGGCAAACCAATTGCTCTGGAAACCAATCATCCGCAGGCCCTAGCCTTTAAGGAAATTGCAGGCAAAATTGCACAGCAAATTTCTATCAACAATGTACAACAAATGGCTAATTGCTAAATTTTTACTATTTTTATACTTTAAAATATTTAAACATGGATTTAACAGCACGAGTAGAGCAAGCTTTGGAAACTATCAGACCTTATTTGATAGCTGATGGGGGAAATGTGGCTATTGAAGAAATTACTCCTGAGAACATTGTAAAAGTGAAATTATTGGGCAGTTGCGGTTCATGCAAAATGAGCTTCATGACCATGAAAGCAGGCATTGAGCAGGCCATTATGAAAGATGTGCCTGAAATTAAAGGTGTAGTAGCCGTTGATTTAGCAGAGCAAGCGTAACACTTTTAACACATTTTAACCAAATAGAAACCCTTTAGCGCCTACATTTGTATTATTATTGTATTACAGATGAGAATTAGTTTAACCATCATATTGTTGTTTTTTGTAAGTCTGGCTTTTGCTCAAGATAAAACCCAGACCAACAAACTTGTACAGTTTTCGGGTATTGTGACCGATGCTGACAGTAATATGGTAGTGCCTTATGTAACCATTACCAACCTTAGTAACAAGGGACAAAAATATGCCGCCAATTATCAGGGTTTCTTCTCTTTTGTGGTTAATCCTGGTGATACGGTGATGTTTTCTGCGGTAGGTTTCACGAGTAAAACTTTGGTATTGCCGAGAAACATTGTCGACAATAAGTATACGGCAATGGTTCAAATCAAATCTGAGATTGTGTACCTAAAAACCGTTAGGGTGAATCCTTGGGCTACCGTAGAAGAGTTCAACAAGGATTTTCTTTCGCTAAAAATAGCAGATGACGACTTGGCCATCGCAAAGAAAAACTTATCCCGTCAAAGCATTAATGGTTTAAAACTCACTTTACCACGTGATGCTGGTGAAATCAGCAATGCCAACTATCGATATAATTTTGATAGGATGATGAACGTAAACATGCGTCAAACCAACCCGCTGCTTAACCCATTTGCATGGGGTAAACTAGTGCAGGAAATCTTTAATGGCGATAAGGCCAGAAGCGCCGAGCAGTAACATTCGTCTCGACCAAAGCTTCATTCAAAAAATATTTTTCTTTTTTTCTTATTTGTGTGCAACAAAAAATTAACGTCGGCGACTATCATATAGTTATTCGTTAATTTTATGATTAGACACGACTTATCATCAATATTTACAAAGCGAGTTAACTACACCTGATTGAGAAAATTTTGGCAGAGTAAAACATTAGACAAATACCTGGTTGAGTCTTTAAAAGAAGTAGGCTACACCTAAAACAAATTAACTATTAACGTACAAATTAAGTTTAAACCCCTTGCACCTGAGCATTTCTATAAACGAAGAAGAATTGGTAAAGCAATGTATGGCCGGCGAAGAAAAAGGCTATACAATGCTATACAACAAATATGCTAAGCGTATTTACCATACTGTTTATAGGGTAATGGGCAACAGTGCCGAAACGGAAGATATTGTCCAAGAAGCATTTTGCACCGCTTTTGAGCAAATTGGGAAACTGAAAAACCAAAACAATTTTGAGGGTTGGTTAAAAAGAATAGCACTTAATCAGGCTATATCAACCCTGAGAAAGAAAAAAATGGTTTTTACGGAAGATGGTCAGCTGGAAGCAGTAGCAGAAGAAGAACTGGATATGAATGAAGAGCTTTTGTTTCAATGCAAGGTGGATGACGTAAAAGCGGCCATACAACAATTACCCGATGGTTATCGTACCATAATGTCTCTGCATTTATTTGAAGAGATGGGACAAGAAGAAATTGGCAATATGCTGGGCATTAGCCACAGCACGGTTCGGACACAATACCACCGAGCCAAAAAGAAAGTTTATTTAGCATTAAAAGATAAGGCATACTATGGAACATGATTTTTTTAAGCGATACGTCCAAGAGCACAAAGATGCTTTTGAGGATGAAGCTTTACCTCCAAACATGCTAGGCAATATTTTGGGGAATATGAGGGAGCGCCAATTATTACAGGAAAGGAAAAAACGAAAATTGACCTATACCTGGATGGCTGTAGCAGCTTCGCTAATAATGGTAGTAGGCACTTATTTGTTTCTTTCGCAGGAAAACACGGTGACTAAACCAGGAAATCAGCTAGTAGCTAACCCCAAAAATGAAGTGGAAACGCCTGCTACTTTACCTGTAGAAGTCGTTTTACCAAAAACACAAGTTGCCGTTCAAAAACCGACACGCATAAGGGCATACCAACCAAAAGTGCAACAACATCAAGAAATTTATACAGGCTTAGCAGATAGTTTATCTGTAGCTAGCAGATTGAATGCGGTGCTTAAAGCAGGTTCTTTAAATAAGCTTGATCAAAAACTGAAAACTGTGTTGTGCCAAGTTTTCAACGAGGACGAAAATGACAACGTACGCTTAGCCACATTGGAAGTACTATCCAAGTTTGCTGGAGATAAATATGTACAGCAACAATTAACGGCAGGTTTAAGTAAACAGAAAGACCCTGTAATACAATTAGAGTTGGTAAAAGTACTTGGGAATAGTAATAATCCCGAAACTACCGACAAGCTGATTGCCATGGCCGACAACCCACTAACCATGGATGTAGTGAAAGACCAAGTATATTTTGCATTACTAACCAAACAACAATTTCAATAAGACACATATATAACAAACAAATGAAAAGAATAATCATAGTAGCTTTAGTACTGCTTGTTGCAGCAGGACAAGCATTTGCCCAAAAAGAGTACAAAATTGCAAAAAGCAGTGGAAAATTAGTCATCAACAATATTGCTAATCTTAGTGTAGAAGGTTACGATGGTAAAGAAATCATTGTTACCTCAAAAGGCAAACAAGAAGCCGCTGACCCTCGAGCAGAAGGATTGACCGTATTAGGCAATAGCGGGTTTGATAATACTGGTGTTGGGTTAACCATCTCACAGAAAGATCAAGTGGCTGAACTTATTGCTGTAGACAGATCCAATTCTCTAAAAGTAGCAATCAAACTACCTTATGGCGTTGACCTTTCTATCAAAAATGCTGGGTTCGGCGATGGCAGCAATGAGCCCATCACACTGAATAACTTAAAAAGTGAGATCGATGCCTCTACACAATATGAAAATATCAAGTTATCGAATATAACAGGGCCCGTAAGCGTGAAAACATTGCACGGGAATATAGAAAGCACTTTAAGTCCATCTTTCAAGGGACCTATTTCTTTAGTATCTGTTTATGGTTTTGTAGACTTAAAAGTTCCTGAAAATGCTAAAGCCGACTTGAGCATTAACACCCTTTACGAGACACTTTACGCAGCAAAAGATCTTAAATTTGAGATTATCGAAACTACGCAAAACAGAGAAACAACACCTCTTAATGGGCTGGCTTACACCACCAAAGCTGATGGACAAAATGTTCAGTTAATTACCTTAAATGGAAATACTCAGGTTGCAGCAGCACCAAAAGCAAAAGTGACTACGGAAACTTCTACCAATGTAGCCGTAGGTCAAGGTACAACTAGTAGCGATAGAACTGAAACGAGTAAAAGAAGAACAGCTACCGCAGGCGACTTTACTTATACCTATTCCAATAGTTCTGTTTTTGCCAGCAGCTCAAGAGGCACTGCAATTAGTGGTAAGTTAAATGGTGGGGGAGAAAAAATCGTTTTAAAATCTACACACGGAAAAATCTATTTACGTAAATAAACCACACCAATTATATTTTCCATAAAAGCTAGTCCCGCACGTGCGGGACTAGTTTTTTTTATTTATGCTGCTTATTATAAATAATATGTGGTTTTATTTTAATGTTTTAAGCCACTCTGATAATAGCTTTAAAAAAACATTAAACCTAAGGTGCTATAAACAAAAAAGCCCCGCACTTGCGGGGCTTTTTTTTATCTCTTTTTGTTCTGCCTAGGAAACTTCATTTTATAATCGGCCCTTATTTCACCTTTTGAAATTTTATCAAGTTTACCTTTGATCAGTTGTTTACGCAACAGATTAATCTTTTCGGTAAAAAGCTTTCCTTCAATATGGTCGTATTCATGCTGAATTACACGAGCGGCAAACCCCGAAACGTTTTCTTCATGCTTTTCCCAATTTTCATCATAATAGCTGATCAAGATATTAGGCTTGCGGAAAACTTCTTCACGTATTTCAGGAATACTCAAACAACCTTCAGTAAAACCCCAAGGCTCACCCGTTTCTTCTAAAATTTGAGCATTAATAAACACTTTTTTATAGCGAGGCTCATCATCATTGTCGCCTGTATCTACCACAAATAAACGAATAGGCAAACCAACTTGTGGGGCTGCCAAACCTACACCACTAGCGTGGTACATGGTTTCCCACATATTCTCTATCAGTTCGCCCAGATTAGGGTAGTCCTTTTCTATCGGTTCACATACCTTTTTTAAAACTGGGTCTCCGTAGGCAACAATTGATAATTTCATGGTGCAAAGTTAAGAAAAATAAGGTAGAAGGTAAAAAATGAAGGGTTTAAGCGATTGGAATCCTTAAAATCATTCTGTTGGATTAAAAACTAGACTAGTCCATTGACGTTGGTCAAAAACCTCATTCACAATTTCTGTCATGTCCCTAACAGTCACTTTCCTTATTTTTTGAAATACGGTCTCTAAACTATCGATATGCTGGTAATCCAATAAACTTTTGGCCATGGCGATGATCAAACCAATTCTATTTTCTTCGCCAAGGGCGATCTGACCAATAAATTTGCTTTGTGCTTTATGAAGTTGTATCTCCGTTAATGGTTTTTGCTTCAACTTATCCATTTCCTTACGGATAAGCTTCATGGCCTTGTCCGCTTTTTCTACATCCGTTCCGAAATAAATGGCAAAAATACCTGTATCAGAAAGTGGGCTATAAGCTGATTCGACGGTATAGGCAATACCATATTTCTCTCTGAGCTGCAGGTTAAGGATAGAACTCATACCCGTACCGCCAAATAGATTATTCAGCAATAGTAATCCTGTTTTATAAGGGTGGTGCAATGAGTAAGTTTGCGTGCCCATCATGCAGTGACTTTGCGCTATCTGCTTATCCACCATTTGGTGCAAGGAAGGATTTCCCTCAGGCGCAACCCTTTGGCTAGCCGCTGTGTTTTCCTCAATCTCTGCAAAATACTTCTCCCCTATCTTAACCAGCTTATTAAAGTTATAATTCCCCAGCACTGCCACCACAATCTGATCTGTTCGGTAGTGGCTTTTTACAAAGGCTTGGATATCTTTTTTTGATAGTTTTTCAACGGTTTCTGGGGTACCCAAGATATTTTTACCTAACTGATGCCCCTTAAAGAGCAAGTCTTCAAAATCATCGTTAATCGCTTCTTCGGGCTGGTCCAAATAAGAAGCAATTTCATCTAGAATTACTCCTTTTTCTTTTTCCATCTCCTCTTCTGGGAAGGTGGAATGAAAAACAATATCGTTGAAAAGTTCAAGTGTCCTATCTAAAAATGGATGTAGAAAAGAAGCATGAATACAAGTGTATTCTTTGGTAGTGTAGGCATTCAAATCCGCACCAACACTTTCCAATCTATTTAATATTTGAGTGGTATTGCGTTTCTCGGTACGTTTAAAAATCAAGTGTTCGATAAAATGGGCCAATCCCATTTGCTGCTCATCTTCATCACGCGAACCTGCATTTACTAAAATACAAGCATGTGAAATAGTTGATGCGGCGGGAACATGCAATAAGCGGATGCCATTTTTAAGGGTATGAACGTTGTACTCCATTTGAAATGGCAAAGATACGTATTGTTTTATTGTTAAAAGGCTGAAATATTGTAAGGTTACAAAAGGTCATCATTCCAAGCGTAGCTTAAACCTTAAAGGTAATTTTTTACTAATGCAACCGATCTAAATTATCCAATAACTAATCATAAATTCCCAACCAATTCATGGTTTCTGGAAACATTTTCTTATAAGACAATTTATCCGATTTCAGATAGAAACCAGCCCATTCTATTAAATAATCCTCGCCCAATCCCATTCTCCAAAACAAGTCCTCCTGATGAATTGTTGGAAAAGCAATCCAAGGAGGAAGGACTAATTCTGTATCACTTGAATACTGCTTAATGTTTTCTCTAACCTGCATTAACAATTCTCCTAGTCTGTTTTTTCCTGTACCGTTTCCTCCATCTCCCCAATAACTATCATTTTCTGTATGTTCAACTAGTAAATTATTTTCTGTTAACAATAGCTGTTTTCTAAGTTTAGGATGTTGAGTAAACTTACAGAATAAAGCTTTACTCATGACATTTTCTTTAATAAGATCCCAATCCTTTTTTAAGATATTTTCTCTTTTTCTACCTTCTTTTGCCGCTTTCATAGGAGAATCAGCACTCATAATCTTTTTTCTCGTTAACTCGTCTTCAAACTTGCTCGCCTGAAAATAATGCTCAACAGTTTGCCATATTTGATTTTCTATAAATATGGGAAATGGAGCAAAATTAGAAAAAAAACCATATGGTTCATTTACTTTATAAAACCTTATTAAACTCATCATTTTATTACTTTTATTGCATTTTGAGGTATATGTCCAAAGATAGAAACTTCTTGCTGCCAAATCGAATAATGATACCCTGGGGAAGATCTAGATAAATTTAGCCACCCCCTTTCGAAAGAACCAGAAGGCAATTTCGACAGATCAATCCTTACCACCCCATTTCCACTCGAAAAAGCTCTAGCAATATCAATATCTGAAGAAGTCGCAATCCAAGGATCGCTCAAAAGAGACTTAGAGCCAGAACCATAAATCAAATGTTCCTCCAAAGTCCATGCTCCATCCACAGCCTTTGCGGAGATACCCTCGCCGGCAGCAATAGATCTGGCATTAGCACTATTTAGCGCTCGATAAACGTAGTTTGCTTCCGCATAAGCCGCTCTTGCTGCTACTATTCGGTGTACTGCCGAAGTACCCATAGAGACAGCCACATCAATTATCCAATTCGCATCGCCTAAACCGATAGTCCTTGGGCGGTTACTAAAGGGATCAATCTCATTATGTGCTAAATATTTTTCATAAAATGCGCTATTGGCCTTGCCGACTAAATTACCAGGATAACCTGCAAAAAGGCCTCCAACACCTTCTTTATAATTCTCTTTAGTTTTTTCTAATACCTCTCTATATGCTTGGTCTCTATTTCTCGCCCAACTTGGTCGTTGTCCCTTAATTGTTACTTTATCTAGAAGTCCAGCGTTAACGGTGACTTCTTTCCAACCATCAGGTATAGGTTGATCATCAGGCCACCAAACCCAGCTAAACTGCCATCCAGCTTTAGAGTTTGACGGCATTATAAAGGGGTTAGCTTGCATCCCATCTGGATCGGTATAAGCTATCGGATTGTTAAGTACATAAGCATATGGAGAAGTGTTTAAATATTGCTCTGCCAGTGGATCCTGTGCATTCCATCTGGCTATTTCTGGATCATAAAATCTCGCGCCATAATCGTACTGGCCTAATTCATCTTGGATATCTTTTCCATTATATAAATATTTATTATCGGAAGAACCAGGGGTAATGATTTTCCGTTTACCAAATGGATAATAATCATCTTGCTGTAAGGTTCTGGCTAAATTCGCATTAGGGTCCTTATCAAAGGTTAGCCTTACGTTACCTAAATGATCAGTAAGGTCATAATGGTACAAATAAGTATTATCTGATTGTCTGAGGGCTCTTCCTTTTTCATTTTTGATGAAATCAAGGTTGCCATTGGTATATTGTATGCCATTCAGATATTCGGTAAATCCTGTGGTGCTGCTTTGCTTACTCCACATTTTACCTGAGGCATCATAAATATAGGTAATGTTTACATTCCCACTAATTTGCTGAGGGAGATTAAGTAAGTTATACGTAAAGTTGATATTGGTTTTTGAACCATCAATAAGGGTATTACCATTTAAATCATAAACATAGGTAGCTTGGCTTAAACCATTACCGCTTACGGCTTGCAACTGATTTGATGACAATCCACCACTAGTATACTGATAGTTTATAATTTGTCCATCTCGTGTTAAACCAGTTATATTCCCCGCTTTATCATAACCGATATTATTTTCAGTCATGCTTTGTGAAGTACCCGCGGTAAGCCTATTTAATTTATCATATTGATAGCTAGAAGATTTATTGAAAGTACTACCCCATTCTACAGCACTAATATTCCCGTTATATTGAGGATCAGCGCCGTCCCCATATTTCAATCGATACTTGAACAAAGGGCTCTCATTACTAGCTAAATTACCTTGTTGATTATAGGTATAGTTGGATTGGTTTAAAAAAGTTTGGCCATTTAAGCTATGCTGCGAAGAAGAAATTAATTGACCGATCTCATTATAGTCAAACTTATTTAACACGATTTCTTCTTGGCCGTTGATACGTTGAAAAACCGCCAAATTTCGGCCCATATGATCATACTCATACCTCTTTAAAATGGTAGTTAGGCTATTTCCAAGGTGATGTTTCCTTTCGGTAGAAATCAGCTCACCCGAAAAACTATAATTAAATTCTAACTCATCATAATTATATTCATTAACCAATCCCGATTTTAGTAATTGGCTATATCCTTTCTTTATATTGGCCTTATCATCATAATAATTAACCGACCACAGCATTTTTGAAGGGTCGTTTAAAATGGCTACTTTACTGGCAGTTAACAACCCATCTGTATGCAAAGAATAAGCTGATGCCTGATTGTATGTAGCTGGTAAAGCAGGAATATTATAGTTGTCGTAATAGTTGATGGTTAAATACGATAAAATATCATCTTTAGGTAAAGCATCGCTACTGTAGCCGTGTGTTCCTGCGCTATTTCTCTTTTCCCATAAGTGAGTTTGCGTATTATAAAGATTCTGCATGGCGATACGCCCAGTCTCATCTTCTGAATTTTTATCCGTTACAGCCGTAGAACCATTATGCTGGTAAATACCTGTGATGATGCTTCTTCCCAGTTCGTCATACTTTACAAAAGACCATTCCTGAGGGGTCTTATTTCGCTGGTTAGCATCTTGGCTCATTACCAATTGATCTAACTTATTATACACGTAATGAACAGCTCCAACTCCTGGAAGTTTTTTTGTTTTAAGCCGATGCTGGGGATCATAGGTATACTGATAGCATAACTCATTTAGCATAGTTTGGGTAATACCATTATCTACATCTGGTTCGGCCTTTGGTGGCAATACAAAATTTAAGTTCCCAAACTTGTCATAAACGTAGTAGGTAGATAAAACAGTATTTGCATCCAGCCAACTTCTTTTCAATATTACCTTTCCTTGCTTATCTATATAACTTTCTGCTGTACCTACCTTTCCATCGGCCTCAACCCAATTTGCGTCCTTTACAATATCAACTGCTAACTCATTTGCGGCATACCATCCCATATCCGTGAGTGTTGGCGTTTGCCCTATCCCAACAGTATAATACTTGACTCTTCTAAATTCCGCATCCTGAATATTGGTAATTTCATTATTTGTTTTATAAGCCATTCGAATGCTTGGATGACTGACGTCACCTCCAGCATTAACCTGTTGCAAAACCCTACTTCTCACATCATTTTCATAAGAACTTCTTACGTATGGATTGGGTATTACCGCTACTCCCGAAGGAGGAGTAGTATAAAATGCTTCCAATCCTAAGTTAGGATAGAGCGCATTTAACACATAAGCTCCATTATTATTTTGTATGGTGTAAGGGAGGTATTGTTTGGTAATCTTTCCCTGCTCGTTATAGCGTAAGGGCTGAACCATATCCGCAAAGCCAGGACTAGCCTTCGCAGAAACTGATTGCTTGATTCTTCCTAAGCCATCATAATATTGAATGGTCCTATTTTCATCTGAAACATACCTTGTTTCGTCGATGTTATTTTCATTTACGCCAGGAACTTTAAAAACCCGTATCGAAGTATACGCCTCTCCCAAAGTAGGAGTCGCATTAAGTAAAGCATTATTTTTAAAGCTAAAAGATGTAAAAATTCTCAATGAACTAGAGGGCGTCGCCTTCATATGAAAACCATCTGTTAACGTTACGCTTTCGGCCGCTTTAATTTCTGTCTGTCCATTATAGGCAGATAGTGTAATATGTTGTTGTGCAGATACAGAACCAGCAAGAAGCTGGATAGGCACAATAACCGATAAAAAATATTTTATGCTATTGAAATTCATTTTGCATCAATTTTATTTAAGCCTTATTGTACTGGATCTACTTGATCAAAATAATTACTAAATATTACCTTGCCATCTCGCAGAAAATAGAATTTGAAACCCTGATGATTTGGAGAAGTTTCTTTATAAGTATAATACCCATCAGGAGCTTTAACCAAACCTTCGCTATCGGTATAATAGATAGGTTTTGGAGTGTTCACGGGTATTTCCACTTGCAACGAATTGGCCGAAGAGTATAGCTTGATATCTAAAAAAACATTATTAATATTTCCCATATCAGATCTTGTAGATGAATAGTATAAACTAAAATTCTGATCAATTACAGGCACGTTAAATGCAGGGTGATCTAAAAGCTCACCACGAGAAACTTCATAACATGTTTGTACACCATACACTTCTCCAGCATTTAATACGATATATATTAAATTCCCATCATAATAATAGCCGTCAGGTACTGGCTGAGTTTTTGCAGCATCGGTATAAAAGTGCGCACCTACACCTTTGAATCCTTGAAAATAATAGGTTGTATAATCATCAACACTACATACTTGAGTAATATCTGTAGCGTGGGAAACCATATTAAGTGCGCCTCCCGTAGCGCAATTATTTATTGCTGTTACCGTTCCTGAAACCAAAGTATAAATATAGCCACCTTTCATATAATAGCCATCTGGCAATGCCATCACAGGCAAAGATAATGTACTTCCAACAGCAGCAGTTTCACTTGCTCCGTTGTTAATCAACGCAAATGTTACGGGGAAACTAGAAGAAAAGCAATCATTATTGGAAGGCATCGTTGGAGAATACCTGAATTCTATAGCACCTTCAATTCCGCAAATTTGTGCATAAATAACTGTACCATTATTGATATACTGGTAAATTTGGGGAGAACCCATATCTTGAATATAATATCCGTCTGGGACATAATTTGTCAAATACTCGTCTAAATAGACTTTCCCTCCGAAATGGTAACCAGTAATTACTTCTAAAGGAATTTCATTTTCTCCGTTATTACAAATGTCACTTAAATTCACAGAATGCATATAAATAGCTGCATCTGCCGCCTCCCGACACCGTCCAACAGTATTTGCATACGATTGCCCATATAAATTAATATATTCCATTGCAAGCTCATTCGCCTTGGCCTTAGAAACAGTAGAATAAAAGCTATTATCTGGCACGTAATAATTTATAACTTCTCCAATTTTATTAGGTGGGCAGTCATTCTTGGTAAAAGGCACTGTAATCCAGTCATTATAAAAGTAGGGGCCTTTTGGCACATGGTAATCATAACTGGTGACAATATTCTTATTCCCATCCTTAGTGTACTTTAACCGTTGAAAATTATCATACTCGAAATATGAGGTAATTCCCTTATTGTCTATTAAAGACGAAATTCCCAGTGAAGGCGAATATGACTTAACAGAAGCCTGAGCCATTTCTGGAATCACCAAAACATCATCAATAGCGTCTCCTTGCGACAAAACCATCCCTGGACCAGTATACGACTGATAGCCAGAATACTTCCACATGGCATTTTCATAATACCAGTAAGACACTTTAAATGATTTGTTTTGGTCAACATTGTAGTTAAGCGTATAATCACCAACCCAATATTTTCCCCCAGTATGTGCATTACCAACAGTAGAAGCTTGATTATTTTCGAAGCTTTCATGAAAAATCTCATTTGGTTCTGCATTTATCCATTCAATGATTGGGTTTAATTTCTGCTGATCCCAAATGGTGCCACGTCGTTTTTTGTCCTTAAGAATACTAGATAATAAATTTGATCTATTATCATAATCTTCATATTTAAGCTGAGGTTCCAAAACCCCACCTTTCAACTCATAAACTGTTTCAGGCAAAAACATCGTATTACTATTTATCTGCCATCTTTTAAATCCTATTTTCTGAGCTGAAATTAAATCTCCGTTTCGTTTGTTCGACGTTTCTAATAAAACTCCGTAGCTGCCATCATTATATAGCCCTTGTACAGCATCCTGTTCACTAGTAGTAAGGTTTGCTATTTGATTTTTATCGGCCACATATTTATACTCAGTAGTTGTATTGGAATTATTATTTTCAAAGAGCTTTGTTTCTTTTAACATATATGGATAAGTGGCTCTATAAGCATACTCTACACGGTGTTTAATCGGCTCAAGATTGCCCGCTTCAAATATTTCGGTTTCGGTTTCCATTAACTTTACAGTTTTTGGTATAACGTCATAATAACCTATATAAAAACTGTTATTACTTTTGCTTGTATAAACTTCACTAGGTGTATTAATTGAAGCCGTTTCACATTTAAATCCTTTTACAATTTTGGAATTATCATCCACTTGATATTTGCTTTTGGTCCGTTGCACCAAAGCTCCAGATTCATTAAAAATCTTTTGTTCTTTTAATCGACCTCTAGCAAAGGCGTACGACGTTAATGGTGTATAAGGAAATTCGTCTGGACCTAATCTATATAAAACTTTGAAACTGCTATTTACTGCATATTGGGCTGACAAATCTGGATATTCTGCTATATCCGAAAAATAATTCTCTATTTTACCTTCCCCAGGTTTGATCACCGTAACCTTACTATAACTGATAGGACTTCCGTCTATCTCAAAAATGTTATTCATAGCCAAGAATGACCTAACTGTAGTTGGAGAATAAAACGTACTAGTAATGGGCCCAGATTGGTAAAATAAATTCACAAAAGAATTTACCAGTAAATTAGCCAAACCAGAACTAATTGGCAGCTTAGGCATCATCAACGGGCTAATTTGACCCGAAGTACCTGAGAAATCATCTATAAATGCAGGTGATGCTGGAGCTGATATCGGATTGAATGTTTTATCTGGAATATACACCCTACTTCTTCCACTAACTGTTTGCTGTGAATTAGAAATCATTATAATATAATTAGGCGGAATGTTACTTATCTTCCCTGTTGAAAGTCCTTTTTCATCAGAATACTCGTATCCTTCCGTCATCACAGCCCCGCCCTGTCCGTCAAAAGTAGAAATTGATCTTATTCTATATCCTCCGACTGGTATATGGCGCTTATTTTTCAAATCATAATATTCATTTTGCAAACGTTCATATATTTTATATCCACCATTTTCAAAGGTAATTCTTTCTAATAACCCCCTCATCCCAAAGATGTGTGGTGTTTTACTACTCTCCAAAAAGCTGGCATTGTCTGGGAAAAATCCATAAGTGCTTATATTAAAATAACCCCAGTGATCGACTTTAGAAGAGTATCTCGGTGGTAAGGCGTCATTTTCTTTTTCCCCGAAATAATTAAATGTATACAGTTTTCTTTCATCAAGAGCATTATTAGAAGGACTAATTTTAATACCTCTTAAGAAAAGTCGATATTTATCAGGATTTGTCGTAGACGTTTCTTGAGGATTTAAAATATCATTCGAGAAGGTATAAAAATAATCTAGATTGTAATCCCTTAGAAGGTTATCGTTTATGTCTCTAACCTTTATGTGTTTTAGTAACCATCCATTTGTCAAATCTTGACGATTTTGTTCATATTCAAATTGTACACTTTCGTCAGAAGTAACAATAGAGCTAAGATATTTAGGAGTGGAAATGATATTCGACGTGTTAGCATTCCATTCTTTATCTTCAATTACTACATCATTTACCGTTACACTATACCCACGTATCTTTATGCCTAAGAAATACTTTGGCAATTTGGTTTCTGTTACTATTTTTTTACTGGATCTTTTAAATCGATTGTAATAGGTTATTGCTGTTTGGCTTCCTGAAGCATAATTATAATAAATAGTTTCTTTATTATTTGGCAATCTAATTTCATTTAAATACCACGTAGAAGTAAATGTTGTTGTTTTATTCTGGGTTTCTCCATAACTAATAGATTCCGTTACTTCTGTACTATTTGTATTCAAACCAAAATAATATCTATTTCCATATATGTCCCCTAATATCCAATACGAATAACCTAACTCTTTAGCAAAAGGGCTGTTCAGCATTAACATTTCTTCATTATTAAGAAATACTGCTTGCTTACTTTTATCAAATACAAATTTTCCAGATTTTCCATTAATATTAAAAAAGAACATATCTGGCTCAGAATCTAAATTACCATTTCTGATACCATCAAGCGTTTGAGCACTCAACTCCCCTTCTATCCTTTGGCCCATATCACTCCCAAAATATCCTCCTGTAGGGTTTTCGTCAGGAATACCTCGTACAACTCTTGTGATATGACAATTAGCAGTCATTGACCAACCAAGCCCAGTTACTCCTGCCACATCTTGTACTTTTATTCCAATAGAGTTATAAGACAAATTTATCGGGACTGAATAACCTCTTCCGCTTACAGAGGTAATGTCCGCTCCTATTTGTGGAATTCCTCTATGTAAATCAACAGCATTAGCTATTTGTGCATTAGAGGTCATAGCATTGGCCGATGGCATCTTATTTGTTGTAGAATTATCTATCTGACAAATAGCGTTAAAACTTGAGCTTAAACTCAAAAATACAAGTGTTAAAATTCTTTTCATTTTCTTAGATAGAAGAAAAATTTGTCTTCCCTTTATAATTATTATTTTTCTATAGATTCGTTTTCTCTTGGTTTTTCCTAATTGATTGACGACAACATAAATTTGTCCAATTCAACATGGAAACTTCGTTATTTCTAATTAAAATTGACTATTTAAACTATTCTTTTGAACAGGACATATATTAGTTTTCTATCAACCAGCGAATGTCTTATCAATAACTATTTAGAAAAAACAGGGGATAAAGAAGTTTTTTTATTCATAAAAGCGCAAATTAAATGTAGAGTATGATGATTTAACTATCTGTTTAAAGATATATAAAATGAAAAATACAGGCAAATTATTTTATATAAGACCAATTTATTTTCATTGATATTGGGTATGGTCTTACTCAAGACAATAGCAAAGGAACGAGAATTAAAGAAAGCTGGAAAATATTTCGCAACTACCATCTCATCGAAACCTCATAGATTTTGAAAAACTACGAGGTTTAAGCAAGAGGCAACCCTGTCATTTTGACCTAAATTTTATTTTGGAACAAGGCTTGATAAACAAGGATATAAGCAAAAAATTAGTATTAAGATATGACAACAGAAAAAGGAAGTATTTCCATACACACAGAAAACATTTTCCCAATCATCAAGAAATTCCTGTATTCGGACAATGAGATCTTTTTAAGGGAATTAGTTTCTAATGCGGTTGATGCGGTGCAAAAAATTAAACGCTTGGGCGCTCTTGGCCAATTTACGGGCGAAGTTGGTGAACCTTTGGTGGAAGTTAAATTAGATGAAAAGGCCAAAACCATCACCATTAGCGACAACGGCTTGGGGATGACTGCCGAAGAAATCAAAAAATACATCAATCAGGTAGCTTTTTCGGGCGCTAGTGAATTTGTAGAGAAGTTTAAGGATGCTAAAGATGCCAATGAAATCATCGGTAAGTTTGGTTTAGGTTTTTATTCGGCCTTTATGGTAGCTGATTTGGTTGAAATCAACACTTTATCTTACCAAGAAGGTGCGGAACCAGCAAAATGGACTTGCGACGGCAGCACTGAATTTGAAATTTCGGAAGGCACAAGGACTACCCGTGGTACAGACATCATTTTACATATCAATGCTGAAAGCGAAGAGTTTTTAAGTGAATCTAAGCTTCAGGAAATTTTAGATAAATATGCCAAGTTCTTACCTGTACCTATCAAATTTGGCACAAAGTCAGAAAGCGTAGAAGATGGTGTGGATGAAGAAGGCAAACCCAAATACACTTCGGTTGAGGTTGACAATATTGTAAATACGACCAACCCTATTTGGACCAAAGCGCCTGCAGATTTGTCAGACGCAGACTACCTAGATTTTTACAAGCAATTATATCCTTTTTCGGAGGAGCCTTTATTTTGGATCCACCTCAACGTAGATTATCCATTTAACCTTACTGGCGTACTTTATTTCCCTAAAGTGAAAGAGGATTTTGATATGCAACGCAACAAAATCAAGCTTTTCAGTCGCCAAGTTTTCATTACCGATGAGGTAAAGGATATTGTCCCTGAGTTTTTAATGCTTTTGCACGGGGTAATTGACAGTCCAGATATTCCTTTGAACGTTTCGAGAAGTTTCTTACAAGCTGATAGCAACGTTAAGAAAATCAACAATTACATCACCAAAAAAGTAGCTGATAAGTTAAGCGAGCTGTTTAAGGCAGACCGCAAAGCTTACGAAGAAAAATGGAGCGACATTGGTTTGTTTGTAAAATACGGCATGATTAGCGAAGAGAAGTTTTACGACAAAGCCAAGGATTTTGCATTGCTAACCAGCACTCAAAAAACCCACTTTACTTTTGAAGAATACAAGGAAAAAGTAAGTGCGTTACAAACTGATAAAAACGGAAATGTAGTTTATTTATACACCACCGATCCTGACAAGCAAGATGGTTTTATCCAAGCAGCCAATAAAAAGGATTACGATGTTTTGTTAATGAACTCTCCTATTGACAATCACTTTGTGAGCAGCTTGGAGCAAAAGTTAGAAAAAACGTTATTGAAACGCGTTGACTCGTCTGTTACCAATCAATTAATTGAGAAAGATGAGCAATTAGAATCAGTATTGAGCGAAGAGCAATCGAATACGGTAAAAGGTATTTTTGAAAGCGCCATTAGCAAACCTGGCTACACCGTAGAAGTGGTTGGACTAAACCCTGATGATGCTCCCGTTACCATTACCATGGATGAATTTATGCGCCGTATGAAAGACATGGCTAAAATGGGAGGCGGCATGAGTTTTTATGGCAACATGCCTGATAGCTACAAAGTGGCCATTAACGGCAACCATAAATTGGTGAGCAAAATTTTAAATGCTGGCGAAGAAGAGCAAGGAAAATTTGCAAAGCAAGCCGTTGACCTAGCGCTTTTATCACAAGGCATGCTTACTGGTGCAGAACTAACTGCTTTTGTAAGCCGCAGTGTTGAGCTAATTTAAAACCCTTTAAAAAGGATAAAATAAATAAACCGCCATTACAAACTTAATCACGTAATGGCGGTTTTTAGTTTAATGATATGAGAAACCGTCCCTATATCCCATTATTGATTTTTGCACTATTCTTTTTCCTCATCAATGGATATGCCTTTAGTGCATTGAGTTTAGTGCTTTCAGCTACCATTTTATCTTGGTTGTGGCTACTGCCCATTGTCATTTTTATCGCGTTTGGCTATAGCATGATCAGGCTCAGCGTAAATGGCCCTACCAATCTTTTTAAGATAAGTGCCCATGCGCTGCTCATCTACTTCGCTTCAACGTTGGTATTTGTGCTCACTACCGTATTGACCGATATTTATAGGTTAATTATTGCCATAGTCAAATATTTTGCCGAGGGGAGTTTCCAGTATCCTGAAAGGCCAATAACGGGCATTTATATAGGTGCATTATTAAGCTTCCTTATTATTATTGCTTTTATTTATGGTATTCTTAGGGGGAAATATGCTTATCGCGTGATTAAGCATACCCTTTATTTTGAAGACCTACCAGCAGCCTTTGATGGCTTTAAGTTGGTTCAGATTTCTGACGTGCATGCTGGCAGTTTGAAAAATCCTAAAGCAGTTCAAAAAGGAATAGACTTAATTAACAAACAACATGCAGATCTATTTGTATTTACAGGTGATTTGGTGAACAACAAAGCAGAGGAAATCAAACCATATATTCAACATTTTTCAAAGATTAGCGCACCTTTCGGTCAGTTTTCGGTGCTGGGCAACCACGACTATGGCGATTATATCAAATGGGAAAGTGATTTGGTCAAGCAGCAAAATTTACAGCAACTTAAAAACTACCATGCAGAAATTGGTTTTAGGTTGTTACTAGACGAACATGTGACCCTTGAAAAAAATGGGCAAAAGTTAGCATTGGTGGGCATAGAAAACTGGGGTTTAGGCTTTGGCGAAAGAGGCGATTTAAATAAAGCGCTACACGGAACCACCCAAGAAGAGTTCAAAATCCTGTTATCTCACGATCCTAGCCACTGGGAAGCTCAAGTAAAAAACCATTCGTCTAAAATACAGCTTACTTTAGCAGGCCATACACACGGCATGCAATTTGGTTTTGAAGCTTTTGGCCTAAAATGGAGCCCAGTTCAATTCCGTTACAAGCATTGGGCGGGAATAAAAGAAGAAAATCATCGATTTTTAAACGTAAACAGGGGTTTTGGTTTTATTGGTTTTTCTGGAAGGGTAGGAATTTGGCCAGAAATTACACTCATTGAACTAAAGAAAAAATAAATTTTAATGGCTAAATAAAAAACTTTCATCATGTTGTAGCGTTTTGATAAAACGCTGCGTATGGGGGTTGTGAGTTAATGGCAATGTGCCGATTTGTTTAATATTTTTTATTGTATCATGAAACTTTCTTTTACGTATAAAGCCATCGCAGCAGCGTTAGTGCTTTCCCTAGGTTTTTTATCTTGTTCAAAATTAGACAAGGATTACCAGCCTATACAGGTATCTGGACTGAACATTATTCAAGCTTCTCCAACGCTTGAACTGTTAGATGTTTTTGTTGACAACACTAGAGCAACGGCTTCTGACTTTGAATTTGGAAACAAAATTGGTTATTTAAGCGCTTATTCTGGCAATAGAGCTTTTAACGTTACCAAAAAAGGCAATTCTACCTCATTAAAAAGTTTAGCTTACAATTTGAAACCTCAACTTGGTTATTCACTTTTTGTGGCTAATACCCTTGCTAATATCGAGTTATTGATGTTAGAAGATGATTTAACTAAACCAGCAGCAGGGAAAGCTAAAATTCGTTTTGTGAACTTAAGTCCTGATGGCGGTAACCTAAGCCTAAATGTAGGTGGTGCAGCAACAGACTTGTCAACCAATAAAGCTTTTAAAGAGTTTAGCACTTTTGAAGCTGTAGATGCTACTGCAAGCGTAACATTAAACATTAAAAACGCTACTAGCAGTGCCATTGAAGCCACTATTCCAGGTGTTAAACTTGAAGAAGGTAAAATTTACACCGTATATGCTAAAGGACTTAAATCTGGTACTGGCGATCTAGGATTTTCAGCAAAAATATTTGTACACAGCAGCAACTAAGCATCTTCCATCATTTTTAAAATACTTCGTCGCCATTGCGATTTTTGGAGAAACCCAAGGCAATTGTCTAAGCAATAAGTTTCTTCTAATCGCAATGGCGATTTTTTGTTCCTTCGAAATCTACTCCTTTTTAACTTCGACCAACGACGGTTAGTTTGTTTAGTTCAAAAGACCTTATCTTTAGACTTCATCCATACCGCTAATGATGGCCAGAATATTCCTTAGTTTATTTTTAACACTCCACTTCTTTAATTGCTTGGCACATACCGATACCCTGAGCATCAAAAACCATTTAAAAAACATCACCAAAACGCCTTCTTACCGCAATCATCAAAATATAGCGCAGTTGAATACCATTGCCGACTATATCAAAAGCAACTTCTTGAAATATAGTGACAGTGTTTCTTTTCAAGAATATGAAGTTGACGGGAAAATATATAAAAACGTAATCTGCTCGTTTGGTACCGAAAACAAATCACGGATTATTGTAGGGGCACATTATGACGTTTGCGGTGACCAAGAAGGGGCCGACGACAATGCCAGCGGCGTGGTAGCATTATTAGAATTGGCTCAACAGCTAGCCAGGCAAAAACTGAACAAGCGAATTGATTTGGTTGCTTACACTTTAGAAGAGCCTCCGTATTTTAGAACTGAATACATGGGCAGTTATATTCATGCCAAATACCTTTCGGATCATAAAATTGAGGTGTTTGGAATGTTATCAGTAGAAATGATCGGCTTTTTTAGCGATGAAAAGAAAAGTCAAAACTATCCTTTGGGCATTTTATCATGGTTTTATGGCAACAAAGGAGATTACATTACCTTGGTGAACAAATTTGGAAAAGGAAAATTTGCCCGACAGTTCAGTAAGCGATTTAAACAGAGCAAAACTATAAAAACTAAAAAATTTACCGCTCCCAAAGCCTTGCCTGGCATTGACTTTTCTGACCATTTAAATTATTGGAATTTTGGTTATAGCGCAATGATGATTACCGATACTTCGTTTTATAGAAATAAGAACTACCATCAAAAAACGGACACGATGGCCACCCTAGATATTCACAGAATGGCAAAAGTAATCGATGGTATTTATTTAGCTTTGCTTAAATTAAATCAATAGTGATGGACAAAAAGCGTTTAAAAAAATATATTTCCAATGGTGTTTTCATAGCCATCTTGGCTTTGGTGCTTTTTGTTCCATCGGCCAAAGCTCTTTTAATACAAGGTTTAATGCAGGTGGGAATCTTTAATCCCGATGTACCTTCAGCAAAAAACACTTCTCAACCTACACTCGATTTAAAATTCAAAGACCAAAATGGCAAGATCGTTTCTCTGAATGATTTGAAGGGCAAAGTTGTTTTCCTTAATTTTTGGGCAACTTGGTGCCCTCCCTGCTTGGCAGAAATGCCTTCCATTAATAAGCTTTACGAACAAACCAAAGCGAACGAGGACGTGGTTTTCATTATGCTTGATGCAGATAGCAATTTTGAAAAAGCAAATGGCTACATGAAAAGAAAGAGTTACCAGATGCCCGTTTATCAAATGGCCAGCAGTGTACCAGAGCAAATATTTTCAGGCTCGCTACCTACAACAGTCGTTTTTGACAAGCAAGGCCGAGTATCTTTTCAGCACGTAGGTCCAGCTAATTATAACAGTCAGAAGTTTACAGATTTTATAGAGAAGCTGAGGAAAAGCGATCAGTAAATTAAAAGTATGTAAATAGCATATAGGGTGAGATCTCTCAACCAATATACCCCAATTGCTAGATTTCTCTCTTCGTTCGAAATGACGGCAAGACCTTTAATCTTGCAATGACAAATGGATCATATAGTCATCCCTATCTATCATTTCGGCACCCATACTTAACAGGTGGTCGTTAGGCAGCTGGCAATCTATGAGCCTAAATTCAAATTGTTGACACAGATAAATCAGCGCCACTTTAGAAGCA
>NZ_JAELTX010000207.1 GCF_016429065.1 Pedobacter sp. ASV17 | reverse complement strand
AAATAGTCGATACGCACAATGCCACGACAGTTTAGTCTTTGGTAAACATCGGCAACTACCTGCTCTACCCTAGCCTTTTCCTCTTCGGTCATATCTCCAGGAGTGATTTCTTCGGTAACTCCAGGGGTATACTTGGCATCAAAATCGAAGAACTCATTTTTGGTCTTTACCTCGGTAGTAGGCAATACCACAATTTTACCCTTGGTTTTAAATACGCCTATCGAAAATTCTCTTCCTTCTACAAACTCTTCTACCAATACTTGGCTATCTTCTTTAAATGCCTTGTCAAGCGCAGCATCCAGTTCGTCAACTGTTTTTACCTTGCTCATGCCAATACTGCTACCACCGTTGTTAGGTTTCACAAAATAAGGCAATTTCAATTGTGTCTTTACGTCGTTAGCATTGTAGTCTTCTTTAAATAATTGAAGAGATTTGGCTACGTTCAAGTTTTTAATCCCATCCACAATAGCCTTGGTATAACCCTTGTTCATGGTAATGGCGCTGGTCAATGCATTACAGGTGGTATACGGGATACCTAACATATCAAAATAACCTTGCAACTTGCCGTCTTCACCTGGAGAACCATGAATGGCAATAAATACGCCATCAAAAACAATCTTTTTGCCTTTTATCGTTAACGAAAAATCGTTTTTGTCTACTTCAATTTTCACCGAATCAGCAGGTTCGTAGAACCAACCATTTTCGGTCAGCATGATTTTGTAAACTTCGTACTTCTTGGTGTCGATGTTTTGGGCAATGGTTGCAGCACTTTTAACAGACACTACCCACTCGCCAGTGGTGCCACCTGTTAGTAATGCAATGGTTTTTTTCATTTCTTTAAGTTTAGATTTAAATTTTGATCACGAAACTAAAAAAGGCTTTTGTTGCGTTTTTAAAATTGATGGTCAAAAATATAAATTAGTTAAACAGATTTGTTTTTAATTGAAGATAAATATTTTTTTAAGCTAAATTTGGGCTTAATTTAAAAAACAACGGAACGCGAATGGGCAACTTTACCGAGTACCTTAAAACCAAGTCATTCAGAACGAATATCATAGCTGCAATTTGCACTTTTGTAGGGCTATTGCTAATCGCTTTTTTTAGCCTTAGATATTATACCAAACATGGCGAAGGTTTAAATGTACCCTCTTTAAAAGGTTTAAAAATTGAAGATGCCATTAGCAAGCTGGAAGGTTTGGGCTTACGTTATGAAATTGACTCGGTATACGTGATGGACCAACCTCCTGGTATTGTAACCGACCAAGATCCAGATCCTGAAACCTTTGTAAAGGATAATAGAACCATTTATTTAACCATCAATACCAATAATGCACCAAATGTGAGGTTCCCTGATGTGGAAACTAAATCATTACGTGAAGCCAAATCTATTATTGAAAGTTACGGTTTGAAATTGGGCGATACCACTTACAAACCTGATGTTGCGAAAGATGTAGTATTGCAAGCTTTGTTTGGTGGCCAACCGATTAGACCTGGCGAAAGCCTACCAAAGGGCTCAAGAATTAGCTTTGTACTTGGCGATGGACGTGGTAGCGAAGAAGTGGAGCTACCTAATTTGGTAGGATTTGCTTTAGATGAAGCTAAATTTGCCTTAAAAGGTGGCATGTTAACCATAGGAACCATTACCTACGAAGGTACCATTACCGATACCGCTAACGCCGTTATTGTTAGCCAATTTCCATTACCAAGCGATAGCGTGAGCAAAGTACGCATTGGAACCCCGATTAATTTAACGCTTTCAAATAAAAAACCTTAACCAACCCATGAGCACCAATAAGAATAAACTTAAAATAGCCCTTGTCATTGTAGCCATTGTAATCGCAGTTGGAGGCTTTTTTGCCTTTAAATTTTACAATATCTATTTCGCACCTAACGTAACCGCCAAAGAAAAATACCTTTATGTAAAAACAGGATATGTTTTTGAAGACCTTGTGACAGATCTTCGCTATAAAGAGGTTTTGGATGATATTGGTACTTTTTGGGATGCCGCAGAGCGTATGAATCTTCAAGGGCCTTTAAAGCCAGGTAAATACCGTTTAAAGGAAGGTATGAACAACCGTACTTTAATCAACATGTTAAAGGCTGGCAATCAAGAAGCCGTAAAGCTAAAATTCCAAAATATTAGAAAAATAGAGAGCTTAGCGGGTTTATTGGCCAAAAACTTGGAACCAGATTCGGTAGCTTTTATGCGTTTGTTAGACTCGGCTGCTTTTATAGAGAAATATGGCTTTAATACTGAAAATGTATATACCATGTTTATTCCCAATACTTACGAAATGTATTGGAATACTTCTAGGGAAGAGTTCTTTAAGAAAATGAATGCCGAATACCTTAAATTTTGGAACGATGAGCGCAGACAAAAAGCTGCTGCATTGAATCTTGATCCAATTAAGGTGACCATTTTAGCCTCAATTGTGGATGCGGAAGCACTTTTTGATAAAGAAATGCCTACCATTGCTGGACTTTACCTTAACCGTTTGAAAAAAGGGATGTTATTGCAGGCCGATCCTACTGTGATTTTTGCCAATGGCGATTTTACCGTTAAACGTGTTACGGGCGCTTTATTAGGCGTAGATTCTCGTTACAACACCTACAAATATGTTGGTTTGCCTCCAGGACCTATTAATATGCCAAGCATTAATGCCATTGATGCTGTTTTAAATAAAGAGAACAATAACTATTTATACATGTGTGCCAAAGAGGATTTTTCTGGCTACCATAATTTTGCAGCTACCGTTCAGGAGCATAACATTAACGCCAAAAAATACAGAGAAGCCTTAAATCAGCGAAATATTTATAGATAATGTTCACTTACGAAACCCAAGTAAAAGTTAGATACGCCGAAACCGATCAAATGGCTGTAGTGTACCACGGTAACTACGCTCAATATTACGAAATAGCCCGTACCGAGTGTTTTGAAGCCTGTTCTGGAATGACCTACGCTTCGATGGAAGAAGATGGCGTGATGTTGCCCATATTGGAGTTACAATCGAAATATTTAAAGCCAGCCTTGTACAATCAGGTGCTGACCATTAAATCTATTGTGCGTGAACTGCCAAGTGTGCGTTTACATGTAGAATACGAAATTTATAACGAAGCTAAAGAGTTGATCAATATTGGAAAAACGAC
>NZ_JAELTX010000206.1 GCF_016429065.1 Pedobacter sp. ASV17 | reverse complement strand
GGTATAGGCAATGTTTACCGCAGGATCGGTTCCTGTGGCAGCCCTGGTAGCAGAAATGGGCAGGTTAAGGTAGTTATAGCTAAGTCCTACACCATTACGTCCATCGATGATGGCATTACCATTAGCGTCGTACACATAGGTACCTGTTAGCCCAGTAACACTTTGCAACTGGTTACCCGTGTAATTGTAGGTCTTCGCCCCGGCACCATCGCGGTCCAGGTTCCTGATATTGCCCATCAGGTCATAGTCCAGTACCTCCGACATGCTGCCCGTAGCCGTTCCATTGATGAGCCTGTTCAGCTTATCGTACTGATAGATGAAGGCGTTGCTGCCGTTATTGGTAAAGCTTTGGCCAGAGATGTTCCCGTTGTACTGCGGATAAGCGCCATCATTGTACTTCAGCTCAAAACTGAACTCTGGACTGTTGCTGCTCTTTAACCAGCCCCGCTCATTATAGGTGTAAAGGATCTGATAGCCCCCAGGGGAAATTGCCGCACTAAAATTAGCACCTAGCTTAGCTTCAAATCCAGGAGCTAAAACGATACTGTTGCTTGCCCTTACCTCTTTGCGCTGCCCATTTTCTACCATATCGGCCGTACCCAAAACCTTATTTGCGCTGGCTGGGGCTCCAGTATCGTTGAGGAATGTTTTCTGTTTAAGCTGTCCAACTTCGTTGTATTTTAGTTCGGAGAGCAAAACCTCGGTGCCGCTGGTATAGGGCGTACCATAGGTAGTTTGGTAGGTATGGGTTTTCCGGCCCGCATGGTCATACTGGTAACGATTGGCCACCACGGTAACGTTGGTCCCTTTGGTATGGGTACGTACAGTGTTCTTTAGGCTGCCATCAAAATTGTACTCGTTATCAACCACATCGGTTCCGTTATCAAGATGGTGACGACTCTTTACCTGTACAGGCCTGCCATATTTGTCGTAATAGCTTACTGATAATAGCTTTGTTCCCGTGCCCAGCACGGTAGTTCTTGTTGCAGTGGATAGGCCCTTGGTTTTTGGCGCCAGTACCTGTGTACTCCCATTGGGCTGACCAAAGCTGTTGTTGTAAAAGTCGTAGTCGTCGTAATAGCTTAAACCATGGTAATAGGTGATATTGTTTATCGGGAAAGCCTGATTGCTGTAGCCCGTACCCTCACCGTTGCTGTTGCCATTGTCTCGTACCTCCCATAATGGGGTATGGGCATTAACGGTGGTCTGCATGGTGACAATGTCCGCAGCATTGTTATATAAGCCCGTAACAATGCTGCGCCCCAAGGCATCGTACTTGGTGAACAGCCACTGTCCCGCATTACGCTGCACGGCATCTTGGGTAAGTACCACTTGGTCCAGCCGGTTGTAAACCATATACTCCCAATCCTTTCCAGGGAGTTTTTTCTCTGTCAGCCGGTTGTACCCATCATAGTGGTAGGCGTACATGAATTGTTTAAAAAGCTCATCGGCTTCGGTAAAACTGCCGATGTTGCGCCCGTTTTCGTTCACCGCTGGGGGCAGCACGTAGCGCAGGCGACCAAAATCATCGTAAACATAGTAGGTGCTCAGGCTCCTGCTATCGGTTTCCCAAAGCCGCTTTAGCACTACCCGTCCCTGAAGGTCCTTAAATTCTTCTGTGGTGCCTGCCCTGCCGTCGGTATCTTTCCAGTTCTCGTCCCTTATGGTGGTTCTGTAGAGTTTTTCGGGCTCAAAAACGCCTGCCGTTGCACCATTGTTATCCATATTTATGGTCCATAGCTTTACCTCGTTAAGGCTATTTGTGCCATAGGCTATTTTTTGGGTATGGCCATTGTTGCTATTGGGTACAGGCTGCCAGACGTCCCCTGGAGCACCCTGCTCTACCGGACGGTTCAAAGTGCTGGGCTCGAATATGGTGTGCGCAAACGGGCTGGAGTTGGACTGCACGCCCTCCGTTGGCGAAGCGTAGAAATTGGCCTGTTCGGTACGTGCCAACGGACGATAGCCACCGTTGTTGGCCGCCCGTACATAGGGCAGGTACTTTTTGGCTTCCCTGCCCACGGCATCGTAGGCAATAGGCGTTACCATATCCCCGTGGGCGGGGCTTGCCGCCACGGCTACCGTTTGCAAAGGGCGTCCCAGGCCATCAAAATACTGTATTTGGGTATTTACCTTATATGGGTTTGCGCTGGCCTGTAGCACTTGGTCAACAAGGTATAGGGTGCTGTCCTTATTGGTATAAGTGGCCATGTGGTTTTGCGCCCTCTCTGCTAAAAAATTCTTGTTTACCACAGACAATACAAGGGTGGTACTTGAGGTGCCCGAAAGATTTCCGGCGGTTACGGTATAGGTTTTTCGGGGCGTCGGTTCTTGTGGCGTACCGCTAATGGCCCCTGTCTCGGTATTCAACGTAAGTCCAGCGGGCAGTGCCGGGCTAATGCGGTAGCCGCCTGGCCTTAGTATGCGTATCGCTGATGGGGAACCTCTCTCCAATATATAAAGGATACCCTTTTTATCAATACTGAGACCGTATGGCAAGGATAGGCCAATATTGGGCCATAGTCCATCTACCGATATGGCAGACAGGTTTCCCGCAAGTGTGGCCACCTGGCCAGTAGGGGAAACGCTTCGGATCATATTATTTTTCTCATCGGCCACATAAATGGTTCCGTTGGCATCAACGGCAAGCTGATTGGGATGGTAAAAACGTGCTCCTCCGCCCTGTGCGTCGACATAGCCTGCCGTACCGTCTCCAACCAGGGTGCTCACCATTCCCTGCTGGTCAATTTTTCGGATGGCATGGTTAAGACGGTCGGCCACATAAAGCTCCCCGTTGGGACCAAAAGCTAGGCCCACCGGATCGTTAAAGGTAGCGTTATACCGGCTGCCATTGGTCATGCCCGCATTGCCGGTGCCCGCATAGACTTTAACCGCTCTTGCAGGGCTGACGACAGTAATGTAATTGCCAGAGCCTTCGGCTACATAGAGATTCCCATATCGATCGAAAGTAAGCCCTCGCGGGTTTTTAAGAAGATACGGTTCTGGGCCAGCATAGGTGCTTACCTGTCCAGAAGGGGTTACTTTTCTGATGAGGCCATTTCCCAAGTCGGATACGTAGATATCGCCATCTGGACCAAAGGCAAGTGCCGATGGAGCGCTGAAGGATGCCGCTTCTCCCATGCCGTCGGCACTGCCCTCCCTCCCAG
>NZ_JAELTX010000205.1 GCF_016429065.1 Pedobacter sp. ASV17 | reverse complement strand
GCCTAGGTTCAAATAACATCTTTAAAAATGGGGCCCGTACCAGTATTGGAGGAAGTCCAGAAGCTAGTACGTTGGAATCCGTGGAAGTATTAAAAGGTAGCGCAGCGCTACTTTATGGCGGTGTTACAGGCGGCGCTGTGGTAAATATGGTGACCAAAAAGCCAAAATTTGAAAATGGTGGTGAAGTTGCTTTCCGTACAGGGAGCTATGGAGAATACAAACCAACGGTAGATATTTACGGCCCTATTGATGATAAGGTAGCCTTTAGAATTATTGGAACGGGCGAAAAGGCGGGCAGTTTTAGAGATCATGTAGAATCGAAACGCTTTTACATCAACCCTTCAATTTTATATAAAGCAAGTAAAAATACCGATGTATTGTTTCAGGCAGATTATTTAAGCAGTAATTACACGCCAGATTTTGGCGTAGGCTCGGTAAATAGCCAAATTGTAGACTTTGGTAGAGAAAAGTTCCTCAATACACCTTGGGCTTATAACAAAACTAACACCACTACCATGCAGTTAAATGCCAATCATCGCTTTAACGACGATTGGAAAATTAATGCGATTGCATCTTACCAGTCTTACGACAGAAATTATTACGGAGCAGAGCGTATCCAAGCCAATACTACAGGTATTGCGGCCAGAAACCTTACCCGAGCAAAAACAAAAGAATATACCTATAATCAGCAGGTTAATTTAACAGGCCATTTCCAGTTTTTGGGCATTAAAAATACCCTTTTGGTAGGGGTTGATGCAGACCAATCTAGAGTGACCAGCAATGCTTTTAACTTTAGAAACCAAGCTGGGCAATTAGTCTCTACATTTAACTATGGAAATGTAAATGTATTTGATCCATCTACCTATTTGGGCAGTGGTTATATGCCAGAAGCAGTGGCCATGTCCAGAACGCTTACGCCAGTTTATAGATACGGCACATTCATTCAAAACTTATTTGAACTAACCAGCAAGTTTAAGGTATTGGCAGGTATCCGTTATACTGATCAAAAAAATGCAAGAACTGATGGTGTTGCATTGGCAACGGGTGTACCTACGTTGGGCGCTACCAAATTTGACGATGCTTTTTCTCCAAAATTTGGATTGATCTACCAGCCGTTTAAACAAACTTCGGCCTATGTGAGTTATGCCAATAATTTTATTGCTAATACTGGAACAGATATTTACTTCCAAGCATTACCACCATCTACTGTAGATCAGTTTGAAGCAGGGATTAAAAACGATTTTCTTGGCGGTAAGCTATCAGCAAACGTAACTTACTACAAAATTATCAATAACAATATTGCGCAAACCGCAGAATTAGATGCCAATGGTAACGCTAACAGCAATACCAATATTAAACAGTTAAATGGCCAGACTACTAGTGATGGATTAGAGGTTGACCTATCAGGTGCAATTTTACCTGGCTTGAACTTCCTTGCGGGATATAGCTATAACTTTATGCGATACACTAAAACAGCTCCTATTACTACCCACACCGTTCCTGCACCAACTCCGGCCAATCCAAATGCGACCACAACCGTTGTTTTATCAGGTATGATTGAAGATGTTAGGCTAGTGGGAACTACAAAACATACCGCCAACGCGACCTTGTTTTATACTGTGCAGTCTGGAAAAATAAAGGGGCTTAAATTAGGAGCGTCTGCATTCTACACAGGTGATCGTAATGGCGGATGGAATGATAACAAAGCCGCTACCACATTGCGTTTAATCCCACTTAAAGCATTTACCACAATTGATTTATCGGCAGGATATTCATGGAGAAGAGTTTCCTTATTAGGTAAAGTGTCTAACATTACCAATGCGTTGAGCTATTTCGTTCACGAAAATTATAGTGTAAACCCAATTCCACCACGTCAGTTTTTAACGACCTTATCGTATAAGTTCTAGTTATTATTTTAAAGCGTGAAGAAATGAAGCTTAGTTAAGAAATTAACTAGGCTTTATTTTTGCTATCGACGGGTAGTCATTTCGACCGAAGTGGAGAAATCTTTCGATGTTGAAAATACTCATTCAAAGGGATCTCTCCTGGAAATTCGGGACCACACTGAGGTCGAAACGAAGAAAAGGTAAACCTATCGTTATTGCGAGGCACGAAGCAATGACGGGAGCGACAATATTCTCATCTAGCGGTGTTATTTATCTCGACCATTCTGAAAACAACCCTAAAGCGAATGTTTAATCATCGTTTTACATTTTATCTAAAGACCATTAATGAAGGTGTATAGACAAATAACGATGCCAATCCCTAATATTATAATCGCTCTAAATATCTTTTGCTGCCTTGCTTTTCTTAAATATCCCTCTTTTTTTAATTCCCAAGAAATTAGAATTTCTAAAAACATCCAAATAGGATTATCAAGGAAATCAGCTATTGAATAAGATTCTTTTTCCCTCTTTATTCTTTCCATGTTTTCTCGACGCTCATGTATAAATTTCTCCCTTTCAACTTGACTTTGATAATCAACCCCTCTTGCTACAAGCTCGGTTTGGGCTTGAGCAACCGCTTCATCATCCCAGTTTTCTGGAATAGCCAAGATTTTAATTAGTTCCTTAGAAGTTCGAGCAGTTATTGGAGGGTTAAAGGTTTTCATTGAAATAAATATACATGGAAAAGATGTTTTTTAACCATTAAGGAATGATTTAGTTAAGAGCTTGACTAAGCTTTCTTTGCCCTTTGGTTTAGGCATTTCGTCATTTCGACCGAAGTGGAGAAATCTTTGGATTTGTATTTCAATTAGAAAGATTTCTCCACTCGCTGCGCTGCGGTCGAAATGACGGGGGGCTATTAAAAACCTTAACTCCCCCTTAATGTTTTATAAAATAGTTGTAAGATTGCTTTCCCGAATGGTTGGAATAGACAGTGCCTCGTAATGACGGCAGAGCGCATGAAAAAGCCCCGATCTACATCGAGGCTTTGTATACATTATCAACTGAAAATTGCGAATTGACAGCTGTTAACTCCCAACCGTACTAATCTTCAATTCCTTTAACTGCTTATCATCAATAGTACTAGGGCTATCAATCATTACATCGCGGCCCGAGTTGTTTTTAGGGAAAGCAATCACATCACGGATGCTATCCAAACCAGCAAACAACGAGCACAAACGGTCGAAACCGAAAGCTAAACCACCATGCGGAGGAGCGCCATATTCAAAGGCATCTAATAAAAAGCCGAACTGCTTTTGTGCTTCTTCGGTACTAAAGCCTAAATGCTTGAACATTAAAGCTTGTGTTTCCTTGTCGTGTATACGGATAGAACCGCCACCAATTTCGGTACCGTTCAACACCATGTCATAGGCATTGGCTCTTACTTCACCAGGTTTGGTGTCCAACAAAGGAATATCCTCTGGTTTTGGCGAAGTAAACGGATGGTGCATTGCATGGTAACGTTCAGAC
>NZ_JAELTX010000204.1 GCF_016429065.1 Pedobacter sp. ASV17 | reverse complement strand
CAATACAGATGATACTCCAAAAACTGGAGAATATCGAACAGATATTAACGATAAAAAAAGAAAAGGGAGACAAATTCAACGAGATCATATTGTAGATTATTCAAAAACTGGCCATATCTAACGTCGCAAACTGGCATTGATTTTCGCTAATTTAAAGCAGATTTAAAACTGTCCAATTGTGTTGTGGAACAAGGTGCTTTTGATGAGTAAAATCGATTCTTGATGGAGGAAACACTGCTTAAAAGAAAATCAAAATTGGACATCTTATCTGTTTTACGGCTGTTATTCTTTGGGTGCTTTTGGTAGCTCGTAAGGGCTTTTGCAAAGCAAATGGAGCTTTTCTTCAAGATAGTGACAAAAGGGTAATAGAGAGGCAACAAGAATCTGGAGTTGCCACTTTATTTGCCATAAAGAGTTAACGCAATTTCATAAGCATGTTAAAATGCAGTTGCTACCATCTTTGTCATAAAAGATTAAGGTATTAGCTCCCTCCCCGTAAAGGCAAAAACCTACAGAATTGTCTGTATTTCAAAATCTGGCTCAAAACTCGTAAAAACTGAATTAAGAGTTCAAAGTAATTCTCGTTCTCCCTAGAAAAAAATCCTCATCTATTTGATGAGGATTTTTTTCTAGTTGCTTGCGATAACAATTATATCTATTATTCGCTTATTCTTTATTCCATTTCAAAAGTAACTGTTACATTTCCCGAACCCAATGCCAGCCTGGTTACATCATCTACCGAACCTAATCTCGTGTAGCTGTACGATGTAGAAAAGGTTTTGTAAAACAGCACCAGTGTTTTTGAACCGTACAACATTAAATCCCCATTTTTAACGGTTCCGGGATTGGATGAATTGGTCGGCAGGCTCTTCGCCAAGTCATGGTATTTCTCATTATTGTTTAGCTCAACCATATTGATGGTTAAAGGCAGCATTTCCTGAAATGCTTTTGCCGAATTGTTATCCAATAACGTAGCTGTAATCGTTTGCGAACCCACCTTTATCTTGATTTTACCATTTGCCATAGGGGTTGTGTTTTCGGGAGTATTATTTGTGTTGCTATTATCATCATTCTTACCGCAGGACGAAGCACTGCATACAATCATTGTCATAAAAGCCACAACCATTAAAAAAGAATGTTTCATCAATGCCATTTTACTTCAAATTGTCTTTAAAGAATGTTTCTAATTTACTGAAAGGAATAACATCAATCTTGTCGTACAAATCGACATGTACCGCATTCGGGATAATCATTAGCTCCTTTGGTTCTGCTGCTGCTTTATAAGCATCTTCGCTAAAATAACGGGAGTGCGCCTTTTCTCCTGCAATGATTAAAATCGGTCTTGGCGATATCTCCTTGATGTAGGTCAATATCGGCATATTCATAAACGATAAAGCATTGGTAGCATTCCACGCACCTGTTGAGTTAAGGGAACGCTCGTGAAAGCCTCGTGGTGTACGGTAATAGTCGTGATATTCCTTTACAAATTGGGGCTCGTCGCCTTTCAGCTTTTCAGGGTTTAATATGGCTCCCAAAGAAAATGTTCCTGCTTCAGCATCATTCCACCGCTGTTCGCCTAACTGCTCCAATGTTTTTGTGCGCTGCTCTAATGTAACGGCATCATTATAACCTTTTGACATTACCCTTGTCATATCGTACATACTGGTAACGGCAACGGCCTTTACACGTTTGTCAATGGCAGTGGCGTTTAAGGCAAAACCTCCAAAGCCACAAATACCGATGATACCGATTTTCTTGCGGTCTAGGTTTTTCTGTATGCCGAGATAATCTACTGCTGCGCTGAAATCCTCTGTATTAATATCAGGCGAAGCAACGGCACGGGGTTCGCCACCGCTCTCGCCCGTATAGGATGGGTCAAATGCCAATGCGACAAATCCACGCTCTGCCATTTGATTGGCATATAATCCCGAAGATTGTTCTTTCACAGCCCCGAATGGTCCGCTAATGGCAATAGCCGCCAATGGCTTGCTGCCGGGATTTTTTGGGGTGTATAAATCGCCGGATAGCGTAATGCCGTAGCGGTTTTTAAAGGTTACTTTCTGGCGGGTTACCTTGTCGCTCAGTTCAAACCTATAGTGTTCTGTTTTTGCTGTCTGTTTCATTTCTTCTTTTTGTTTATTCTGTTGGCAGGCTCCCATTACAAACAGGGGAATTGCCATTAGTATGATTAATTTTTTCATTTGTTCTAAATTTTAAGGGGTTGTCTTACTAGCTTCTGTAAACTCTTCGTCGGTTACAGCTTGCAGCCACGTTACCTGTTCATCGTCCTTATAATTAGTAATGGCAATATGAACCATTTTGGCAGTAGCTGTTGCTCCGTGCCAGTGCTCTGTGTTTTCGGGGATATTGATAACATTGCCTTTTTGGATAGGCTGTGCAGGTTTCCCTTTTTCCTGATAAAACCCATTGCCCTCAATAATAAGCAATACCTGTCCTTTGGGATGCGTATGCCAGTTGGTTCTTGCACCTGGCTCAAATGTTACGCTGCCTGCCGAGAACTCATTGTTCTTGTCTTTTGCTACCAGTGGTGTTAAGAATGCGTTTCCGCTGAACCATTCGTTAGATAGCTTATCGCCTTTTGGGTAAAGCGAACTGTTATTTTGCTCGTTCATATTTTTCTGATTTTTATTGTTATTACAAGCGATAAGTAACATTATCGCTATTACATTTACCATCAATACTGCTCTATTCATTAATCTATTTCTTTAATAATCTTTGCAGGAATACCGCCCACAATTACGTTGTCGGGAACATCTTTTGAAACGACCGCACCAGCGGCAACTATGGCATTTTCGCCAATAGTTACTCCCTTGAGGATGGTTGCGTTTGCACCAATCCAGACATTCCTCTTGATATGGATGTGCCCCACCTGCAGCGATTGTCTATTTTCGGATGCTGTGGGATGCCCTTCTGATAATATGCTCACTTTGGGCGCAATCTGCACGTTATCGTCAATAGTGATACCACCCAAGTCCAAAAAAGTGCAGTCAAAATTGATGAACACATTTTTACCTATTTTGGTGTGCTTACCGTAATTGATGTACAGCGGCGTAAAAACGGTAACGCTCTCTGCAATTTCACTTTTCGTGATCTGCCCCAATAGCTGCCTAATTTCATGCGGTTCGGATGTGGCGTTCATCAAAAGCAGCAGCTTTTTCGTGGCAAAGGAGGCTTCCCTCATTTTATGCGCGTGTGGGTCATCGGCGGCTATCGTTTCGCCCGACCTTAACCTTTCAAAAAGGTCTCTCTTTTCATTCATAGTACCCCCAAATGTTTGACAATACAAATTTCCGCTATTCCAGCCGCTTTCAATTTATACAGGATACGGATGTTTTTACCATTTTTACTGATTTGGCCCAGACGCGGTATTTGCAGCGATAGGTTTATTAAATTTGTATCGATAGAACAGAGGTCATGGAAGAAATAAAAAGGATGGATACCGTTCGTAGTTACAAC
>NZ_JAELTX010000203.1 GCF_016429065.1 Pedobacter sp. ASV17 | reverse complement strand
GCTCAAAATCGTTCAATTTTTGCAGTTTGCGGTCGAGTGTTACATTGGCAATGCTATCTTCTGCCAAATCGTTGATTAAACCAATGTGGAATTTTTTAAGCTTCAGGTGCTTACTTCCATCAGCCAAACTAAACAGGCTGCTATACTGCGTAAACCACTTTTCGGGAATAATCGCGATATCGCCATCTGGCAAAAGGAATTCCCTTTTTTTATGTAGGATATGTTGTTTTAAGGAAATGAAAGGAATAGGGTGGATGCCAAAGTAAACGATGGCATTAATATCAAACCAGTCATTATCTTCCTTAATTTCGAAATCAATCTTATTGCTGCCCAACACAAATCGTTTGGCACTACTGGCTTGTTCTATTTCAAAACCTTTTTCCTTTAAGGCATCAATATGCTCATTTACCCAGCTAATAATGGCGTACGAGGCATTATGGTTTTCGTTAAGATTGGGTAGTTCCAAATGGTGAAAAAGGGCACTCACTTTTTTCAAACCCAAACTGGTCAAAAAATCAAACTGTTGTTTTTCCCAATCAATATTTCGCTTAATGCGGATAAAGGTATAATTGTCGCCATCTTTTTGCAGTCTAACGGTTACTTTATGCTCGTTGCCCATGGCAAAAGAATAGCTGCCATATTTAAAATAAAGCTGTATTTGAGAAACTCCGTTCTCTACATAAATGACTTTTATGGTTGCTTTTGCCTCGTGCTTTTCGGTTTTAATTTCAAAACCCTCAGCATACACGTGGTATTTTTCAATGAGCGGTGCTACAAACTTTTCAAAGTAAGTTTCTTCTGTAGCTTTAGGAATGGTGATGTAACGCTTATTCAAGAAAGGCGTCAGTTTTTTACCTTCAAAATCCTGCTCAAAAAAGTATAGTACATCATTAAGCAATAACCAAGCGGGTTGGTTGCAAATGACCTGCGCATCCTTAAACATAAAATCAATGCGCATCCCTTGGTATTTAATAGTAGGGAAATAGCGAGTTTCTACTTCATTTCTTCTGAAATGGAAAAGAATGGTAGAAGCTTCGGTGGCCAGTTCAATTTTTCGCTCGGCAGGCCAACCGTCTTTGTCCATTAGGTAAAGGCCTCCCTTTGTTTTAAGGATTTCCAATACTTCGGTCAGCTTTTTTTCAATTTTAGGACGTACCGAGTCGTAAAACTTCTGGTCGTAAAACTTGCTGAAAAACTCGAAGGGCCTAACGGTTTTTTTGTGATATTTTTTGATGATGAAATCTTGTTCGGTTTCATCAAGGATTTTAATCAATTTAAAATCCAGTTCGGTTAAATGTTTGGCAAACTCTTGCGCCGTGTGCGTAAATAAACGTTGGTAGGTTAACGAAAAGTCGCCTTGTGGGTTGAGCTGAACAATATGTGGTTCAATTAAATAGCCCAGATAATCGTGTTTGCATAAAGAATACACAATTTGACAGGGTGCTGAACTATTTACTCGTAACATTAATTAAAGGCTAAAACAATTAAAAGGTAAGCTGTTAAAAAATTTTAAACTTACAGCAAATACTTGTTTTTTCAAAGAAATGCCTAAAAATTATGTTACAATGGGAATGTATAAACCTCAAAGGTTTTTTGAAAGCTGCGAGGTTTGGTGCATTGCTGTTGGGTTTAGGAAACAGGGTTGCTGCACAGGTTGGAGTGTGCTAAACCCGATTGGAGTGAAAATACTTTTTGTTTGTCACGCTGAGCTTCCCGAATAATCGGGACAGGTTGTCGAAGCGCTCTTGCCATAATTATCCTTCGACGGGCTCAGGATGACAGGAATGAATGGCGCTGGCGGTCACAAAAAGATTGTAACGGAAAGCGGGACTGCATTGGCCATGTGATGCCAACTTTCTTTTCCAAAAAGAATCTATCTCTGTCTTAATCCTTCAAGTTGTAGGTTGAATCTTAAAAAAATTACAGGGCGTTTGTCGAAAAATTACAGGCGTTGGTCTAAGGTTAATTGCTTATGGTATAAAACGCTAAATATGTGTGCAACTTTTTGATGTTCAGTATGTCTTATTATCGAAAGCTTTCCAAAATGGATGGCACCCAAAAAAGAAATTAAAGAAATTAAAATAAGAACATCATGAAAACTTCTATTAAAAATTTATTCGCAGCTGTATTAGGTTTAGTAGTAATGAGCAGCTCAGCTTTCGCAAATGAAAGCGGTAAAAACAACAACAATACTAACGCTAAAGAGAAAAGCTTTACCATTTTAAACGAGGTAAAAAACATCAACAAAATTGTAGCTACTGGCAACGTTGAAGTGTTTGTAGTACAAGCGCCAACTGAAAGCGTAAAAGTGTACGACAGCTACTATTCGAAAAATGCGTTGGTACAACAAAAAGATGGCGTGTTGCGCATCAGCTCTTTCGAAAAAGAGCCACTATCGGTAACGGTTTATGTACGCAACTTAACGGCTATTGAGGCTGGCGACAATGCAACGGTAAAAACTTTCGGTAAAGTAAGCTTCTTGACTTTGGATGTAGTGTTAAAAGATAAAGCTACTGCTGACATTAACGCTAAAACAGTAAGCTTAAATACATCAGTAAGCGACAACGCTAGCTTAAAATTGAGCGGTTCAACTGAAGAGCACTTTGCCTTAATGGGAACCTCGGCAAAAATGAGCACAGGACAGTTCATTGCAGGCACTTCAGATATCAAATCTATTGCTCCTAAATATGTTGCACAAGCTAAAGTTGTAGCACCTACTTTAGAAAGCATTGCTGCTGATTTGGCAAAATAAAATCCGCTCCTGCAAAGGGCTCTATATAAATGTAAAAGGGCAGTTCAATGATTGAACTGCCCTTTTTGGTTTTAAAGCCAAGGTAAGGTTGGGCATGATTGGTTTTGTAGGCTTGTTTAGCTATCTTGCAGTAAACTACCTTGAAATCATGCTAAAATTATCAGTCTCAGAAAGCTACGAGCGACTGTTCGCTGCGTTTTCACAATTCCATCCTTTATCCCAAGAGCTTAGAGACGCCATTGTTGATCATAGCAAATTGATGAATGTTGCAAAAAAGCAATTATTGTTAAGCGAGGGAGAAAAGAGCGACAAGATTTATTTTATTGTGACGGGCGCTGCGAGGATCTATTATCTTAATGAGGAGGGCCGGGAAAAAAACACTTGGTTTTTGTTCGAAAATGAACTTGTGATTTCGGTTCACAGTTTTTTTGCCTCGCAAGCTAGCTTTGAGTATATTAAAACCATGGAAGATTGCTCGCTTATCGTGCTAAGTAGAAGTAGGCTAGAGCAACTTTACGAGAAGTTTGTGTCATTTAATATTATTGGAAGAAAACTAACGGAGTATTATTATATCCGCAACGAGGCGCAGGCCAATTCCTTACGCATGCACTCTGCTAAGGAACGGTATCTTCAATTAATAGCATTGCAACCACAAATTTTGCAAAGAGTTTCTTTAGGACATATTGCCTCTTATTTGGGTATTTCTGCAGAAACATTGAGTCGCATCAGAAGCCAACTTTAGTTATTTTCATTTTTTGACTTTTGTCAAAAAATGGGTGAAAGCATCCACCTAATTTTGAGATACAAAAATCTCTAAATATGAAAAAACATCTATTGAAGAATAGCCTCTTTGTGCTTCTGATGGTGGTAGGCTGGGCCTGTAGGAAGGACGTGGTGAATACCGAAGGGCGGTTTGTAAAGAAAGTGCTTTCCGATAAATCTCCCGATTTAGCCAAAAGACTTGAAAAGCTAAAGAAGGCATTTTATGAAAATGAGCTGGATAAAAAACTGGTGCCAAATATTGACCAGAAATTGGTTTGGGAACCAGATTGGAAACATCCAAAAGTACAGACGATAAACGATAGTAC
>NZ_JAELTX010000202.1 GCF_016429065.1 Pedobacter sp. ASV17 | reverse complement strand
GTAGAATTAGCTATGTACGATGGTTATAAGCGACTACTTCGCCCCGCGATGGAAACTGAATTAAGAGCGGCAATTAAACAGAAAGCTGATGAAGAAGCCATCCGTGTTTTTGCGGCCAATGCCAGACAGTTGTTAATGGCTGCTCCATTAGGGCAAAAAAATGTGATGGCTATTGACCCTGGTTTTAGAACAGGCTGCAAAGTAGTTTGCTTAGATAGACAAGGGAACTTACTAGAAAATACGACCATCTATCCGCACACTGGACAAGGAAATATTAAAGATGCAGAGTGGAAAGTTAATCAGCTTTGCGAAAAACATGATATTGAAGCCATTGCCATTGGAAACGGAACGGCAGGTAGAGAAACAGAAACTTTTATCCGCGGATTAAAGCTCGACAAAGTAACCTTAGTAATGGTAAACGAAAGTGGTGCTTCCATTTATTCGGCCTCGCCATTGGCAAGAGAAGAGTTTCCAGATCATGATGTAACGGTTCGTGGTGCAGTATCCATTGGCCGTCGTTTAATGGACCCTTTGGCCGAACTGGTAAAAATAGACCCGAAATCAATTGGTGTGGGCCAATACCAACATGATGTAGACCAAAGCAAATTGCAGCAAAGTTTGGATGATACGGTAATGAGCTGTGTGAATGCTGTAGGTGTTGAATTGAACACTGCTTCAAAACAGTTATTAGCTTATGTTTCTGGTTTAGGCGAAAGTTTGGCTCAGAATATTGTTAATTATCGCAGTAAAAATGGCGCTTTTAAAAACCGTGAAAGCTTGAAAAAAGTTCCTCGTTTGGGAGATAAAGCCTTTGAACAAGCTGCTGGTTTCTTACGTATACGCAATGCTGAGCAACCTTTAGATAGCAGTGGTGTTCACCCTGAACGTTATGAGTTGGTGAGCAAAATGGCTAACGACTTAGGCGTTTCCATAGAAAAATTAATTGCCGATACCAATCTTCAAAAACAAATCAGCTTACAAAAATACGTAAGCACAGAAGTAGGTTTGCCTACCTTACAAGACATCCTTAAAGAGCTGGCTAAACCTGGCCGCGACCCCCGTGAACAATTTGAAGCATTCAGTTTTGCCGATGGTGTAAACAGCATTGCAGATTTGAGAAAAGGCATGAAACTAAAAGGAATTGTTACCAACATCACCAATTTTGGTGCTTTTGTGGATATAGGTGTTCATCAAGATGGCTTGGTACATACCAGTCAATTAGCCAATAGATTCGTAGCCAATCCTAACGAAGTGGTGAAGGTGAGCCAAGTGGTTGAGGTTACCGTAACAGAGGTAGACGTAGATCGCAAGCGTATTTCTTTATCAATGAAGGAGGAAATGAGCAGGAATAAAGAACAAGGAGCAAAGAGTAAGGAAGGAAGCCAGAAAGAAAACTGGCATAAAGGTGATGGCCAGAAACGTAACGAACAGCATCGAAAACCGTTTAACCAACATCAGCCTAAAAAAGAAAAAGAAGTGGATGGCGATTTGCAGGAAAAGCTGGCCAAATTAAAAGGATTGTTCAAATAGCAGCAGCCTCTTTTTTGATCAAAAATGTTAAATTTTAGCCATTTATGTTAAATAACCACCTGACAAACAAAACAATAAACCTAAACTAAAAAACTTGTTTATATTTATGTGTCGATGATCTCAGTATCAACGTTCTCAGTGCTTTATCAAACACATAACTAAATAAACATGAAAAAAACAGGGTTATTTTTATCGTTTGCCGCCGCAACGGTGCTCTCAATTGCTGGCTGCAAATCTAAAGAAGAAAAAGAAGTTCCTGCACCATTATTGGAGATGACTAGCTTTTTCAAAAATGGCGAAAAGAGTTCTTTCAGAATATCTCCAGACGGCAATTATTTTAGCTATCGTGCCGATTACAAGGGCAAGATGAACATCTTCGTTCAAAAAGCCAATGATTCTACTGCTGTAAGAGTAACTACCGACACTTTAAGAAGCATTGGTGGGTACTTTTGGAAAGGCGACAGAATTGTTTACATACAAGATGTTGGAGGCGATGAAAACTTTCAATTATTTTCTGTCAAAGCTGATGGAACAAATCTAAAAGCCTTAACCCCTTTCCCAGGAGTAAGAACAGATATCATTGATGGTCTCACTGATATTGCAGGAAAGGAAAAGGAGCTCATTGTTGGCATCAACAAAAGAGTTAAAGAATACTTCGATCCCTACAGCCTTAATATCGAAACTGGAGCTTTAACCTTGCTATATGACAACAAGGAAAACTACGACGGCTGGATTACAGATAACACAGGTGCCGTGCGCCTTGCTTCAAAAACCGATGGCGTAAACGTTACATGGAACTATCGTAGCAGCGACAAAGGAGGCTTTACTCCTTTAATTACCACACCTTTTAGGGAAAGCTTCTCACCCGCTTCATTTGACAAGGACAATAAAAACATTTACGTGCTTAGCAATATAGGCAGAGATAAAAGCATTTTAGTGGAGTATGACCCTATTGCCAAAAAAGAGGTCAAAGAAATATTCGGTGATCAAAACAACGACCTTTCAAGCATTTTTTACGATAGAAAAAAACAAGTATTGGTAAGTGCTACTTGGGAAGCAGAAAAAGAAAAAAAGCATTTCTTTGATAAAGAATGGGAGGAAATACAAAAAGGCTTAGACAACAAGTTTGAAGGCTATTTAACCGAAGTAATCAGTTATAATGATGCCAGGACAAAAGCGATTGTATGGGTTGGCAATGATAGACTTCCCGTAAAATATTACTTGTACGATTTTGCCTCGAAAGAATCAAAAGAGGTGGCCAATCCACTACCTTGGATCAACGAAAAACAGATGAGCCACATGAAGCCAATCGTCTATAAATCTAGAGACGGATTAGACATTCATGGTTATCTCACACTTCCTTTAGGTGTTGAAGCCAAAAATTTACCAGTGGTTATTAATCCTCATGGTGGGCCATGGGCAAGAGATAGCTGGGGCTTTAATCCAGAAGTACAGTTCTTAGCCAACAGAGGCTATGCCGTACTACAAATGAACTTTAGAGGTAGTACAGGTTACGGCAGAAAGTTTTGGGAAGCATCCTTTAAAGAATGGGGCAAGAAAATGCAGGACGACATTACCGACGGTGTTGAATACCTTAAAAAAGAAGGTATCGCCGATCCTAAACGTATTGCCATTTATGGCGCAAGTTATGGTGGCTACGCGACACTTGCAGGCGTTACATTTACGCCTGATTTATATGCCGCAGCGGTAGACTATGTAGGCGTGAGCAACATGTTTACTTTCATGAATACCATTCCTCCTTATTGGAAACCCTATTTAAATATGTTCCATGAAATGGTAGGTAACCCTAAAAAAGACAGCGTATTACTTGCTCAAGTTTCGCCAGCCTTACATGCCGACAAAATAAAAACACCATTATTTGTGGCTCAAGGCGCTAATGACCCAAGGGTAAACAAAGCCGAAAGCGATCAAATGGTAGCGGCACTAAAAGCAAAAGGCGTTGATGTAGAATATATGGTTAAAAATGATGAAGGACATGGTTTCCACAACCAGAACAACCAATATGATTTTTATGGTGCCATGGAAAAATTCCTAGACAAGCACTTAAAACAGAAAAAATAAGAAGCTAGCAGTGTCCAAAAGGCTATGTTTGCTTTTTGGACACTCTTTTACAACGGAGCAGTTTTCATCCAATCAAACCAATCCTTAACTTCAAAAGTGTAAGCTAACCTATCAGCTACATTAACCGAATTGATTTCCTTCCAAGCCAATAGCTCTTCTTTAAATACTGGTTTTTCCATTCCCGAAGCTTCACACAGTTCTGTATAAAATTCCTTTCTTGTGGGATGTTGAGGC
>NZ_JAELTX010000201.1 GCF_016429065.1 Pedobacter sp. ASV17 | reverse complement strand
GGTTTATTAAGACATCGCAAAGGGACGCAAAGATACCCGAGCGAAAGCAAAATCATCAAATAACCAAACTAAGCAACTATATTAAATTCTTAGCGTTCTTAGCGTAACTCTTCCTTTCTTCGCGGTAATTTTTTTAACCGCAATCCCATATCTACGGGATTAAGTCATCGCGAAGGGACGCATAGATACCAGAGTGAAATCAAAATCCTCAAATAATAAACTAAGCAACTATATCAAATTCTTTGCGCTCTTAGCGTTTCTTTTTCTTCTTTGCGATAAGGTTTTCAACCACAAAACTCCAAACGTAAAAACTAAGATTTACGCTCAATCTCTGGCAACTTAATTACTATATTTACTGCAAACCAATATCAGCCTTATGCAGTTCGACAGAAAGCAAAAATCCGATTCGGAGTTACTATCCATCTACAAGCATTTACTTTTCCCACGTTTAATTGAAGAAAAAATGTTGATTTTGCTAAGACAGGGTCGCATAGGCAAATGGTTTTCTGGCATTGGGCAAGAGGCCATTGCGGTGGGCAGTACGCTAGCCATGCAAAGCGATGAATATATTTTACCAATGCACCGTAACCTTGGCGTTTTCACTACCCGAGGCATTCCTTTAAAAAGATTGATGGCCCAATGGCAGGGCAAACTGAGCGGTTTTACCAAAGGCAGAGATAGATCCTTCCATTTTGGCACACAGGAATACAAAATTGTGGGCATGATTTCGCATTTAGGTCCTCAAATGGCCTTGGCGGATGGCATTGCACTGGCCGACCTGATTGCTGAACAGCCCAAAGCTACGCTGGTTTTTACTGGCGAAGGCGCTACGAGCGAAGGTGATTTTCATGAAGCCATCAATGTGGCCGCGGTTTGGAATTTACCAGTTATTTTCTTGATAGAAAACAATGGCTATGGTCTATCTACCCCTATTAACGAACAATATCGCTGTAAACATTTAGTAGATAGAGCATTGGGCTACGGCATTGAAGGGGTACAATTAGACGGCAACAATATCCTTGAAGTTTATGATAAGCTCTCTGATCTGGCCCAAGACATACGAAAAAATCCTAGACCTGTATTGGTAGAGTGTTTGACATTTAGAATGCGTGGCCACGAAGAAGCATCGGGCACCAAATATGTCCCACAGGAACTGTTTGATGAGTGGTCTAAAAAAGATCCACTTAGAAACTTTGAGGAATATCTTTTGGAACAAAATATATTGACAGAAAATTCGATCAGCGAAATTAGAAGTACGTTTAAAAAACAAATTGATAATGAGGTTGAGGCCGCTTTTACCGAGCAGGAACCAGAAGCAAATGCCCAACATGAACTAAGCGATATGTATTATCCTTATGAAGCGACGCCTTTCCCTCCATCAAGCTCCAGTTCAGAAAAAAGATATTTAGATGCGATTACCGATGGTTTAAGAGAAGGCATGCAACGACACTCAAATTTGGTGTTAATGGGCCAAGATATTGCCGAATATGGTGGTGCTTTTAAAATCACCGATGGCTTTGTTGCCGAGTTTGGAAAAGCCAGGGTACGGAACACGCCTATTTGCGAGTCGGCGATTGTTGGAGCTGGTTTGGGCCTATCTATTAATGGTTACAAAGCAGTGGTAGAAATGCAATTCGCAGATTTTGTGAGTGTGGGCTTCAATCAAATTGTAAACAACCTTGCCAAAACGCATTACCGCTGGCAAGAAAAAGCAGATGTAGTAATTCGTATGCCTACTGGTGCTGGTACTGGTGCTGGGCCATTTCATTCACAAAGCAACGAAGCTTGGTTTACTAAAACACCCGGCTTAAAAATTGTTTATCCTGCATTTCCTTATGATGTCAAAGGATTATTATTAGCTTCCATAGAAGATCCCAATCCAGTAATCTACTTTGAACATAAATATTTATACCGAAGCTTAATTGGCCCAGTGCCAGAAGGTTTTTATACCATAGAGATAGGAAAGGCCAACATATTGAAGGAGGGCCAACAGCTTTCTATCATCACTTATGGCTTGGGAGTACATTGGGCGTTGGATTACCTCAAAGAAAACCCACAAATATCGGCAACGGTGGTTGACTTGGTGAGTTTACAACCTTGGGACAAATCAGCGGTTGAGGCTGCCGTTAAAGCTACCGGAAGAGTATTGATTTTACACGAAGATACACTAACTGGTGGTTTTGGTGCCGAAATTTCAGCATGGATCAGTGAACATTGTTTCGAATATCTTGATGCTCCCGTAATGCGATGTGCAAGCCTAGATACTGCCATTCCAATGAGCAAAATCTTAGAAGATGATTTTTTAGCGAAAAAAAGATTAGGAAAAAAGATTGAAAAGCTGTTATCCTACTAACACCTTTTAAGAATACTCCCCAAACATGTGATCTTCATCACTTTATGATCTAAAATCACTAAAGGCCCTGTAACATTTACTTAAAGAGAGCGTTAAGTTAAATGATGAGGGCCAATAATGAGCGTTATTTAAAGATGATGGTCTTATTGGCATAAAATTATTCATTTACAGCACTTAACGAGAAAATGTGACTTTTTTTCACATTTTGTGTATTTATGAAGTCGTATATTTAGTTGATTTACTACAAAGACGCTTTTATGAATGTTGGTAAAATCTTAAGGAAGCTGAGACAATATAAGGGAGTAACGCAAGAGAATATTGCCACATTCTTGAATCTGGAAAGGTCTGCTTATTCTAAATTAGAGCAAGACAAAACCATGTTGCGGCTTGATACCGCTAAACTTATTTCCGTGTTTTACGGCTTTGAATTACACTATCTCATTTTGTGCATGGAATACGACCACTATTTAAATAACCCAACTACATTGAGGTTAATTAAAGCACAAAAAGACAAAGAGGCACTTTTTGCGAAACAGGTCGCCTATTCGGCATAAACTTCAGCAAGAGGATTGAAAAGATAAATTTTCCCATTATCCAAGCAAGTACAACGATAACGTTTTCTAATTCGTTCCCCTTTTTGGAATTTACGGCCATCTTTTAAAGTAAAAACACTATTAATGGGTAGCTGCTCTACATGTAGTAGGGTGTCTTCCCGTACATCGTATTTTTTAAGGGCACGGGCCAATCTTAAATCTGTACAACTAGAGGCCGCAGGATTATTTAAGTAAGATACAATTCCTTGATTCACGTCAGCAGGAAAAATTTCCAAATCAAAAAAAGGCTTCATCATCTTTTTGAAGTTATTTTTCCATTCGGAACCATGAGGTTTTACTTTATTCTTGTGGTCGTTCCAAGTAAGCAGGTGGGCAAATTCATGAACGGTAGTGACCAAGAAAGCGTAGGGATTTAAATCGTTATTGACAGATATTTTATGCCCATCCCCCTTAAATGGATGTCGATAGTCACCTAGTTTGGTGCTCCGATTCTTCGAAATTTTAAATTCGCATTGAAAGTAGTCAATCCATTTAGCGATAATAGGTGCCGCAGCTGGAGGCATGTATTGTGCTAGGACTTCTTTTTTATCCATTGAAAGAGAAACTGGTTAACTGTTTAAACGGCTAGCAGGCTACAAGAAGCATGCATGTGATACTTTTTACGCCAACCATTTTCAGCACAGCAATATAACAATTTACTTTAAAACCTGATAAGCAATCAATGCTGCAACATAAGCCATAGCCGTCATGTACACCAATTGTATCATTGGCCATTTCCATGATTTTGTTTCTCTATAAACAACGGCTACCGTGCTCATACATTGCATGGCAAAAGCATAAAATAACATGAGCGAAAAGGCAGTGGCAAAAGTAAATATTGGCAAACCTGTTTCTGGATCTTTAGCTGCACCAATTTTATCGCGCAATCTCGCTTCTCCTCCGTCGCCTTCGGCACCTTCAACAC
>NZ_JAELTX010000200.1 GCF_016429065.1 Pedobacter sp. ASV17 | reverse complement strand
TACCAATACAGCTTTTAAAATTAGATGTTTCATTTGTGTGTTTGTTTATATTGTTGTAAGGTTGGAAAGTTGAAATGTTGGAAGGTTAGACATCATCCTGTTAATCCTCTAATCCCAAAATCCTGCCCCTATTTATTGTTTTTCTTATTCAATTTAACAAATCCGATGTTCAATCCAATAATCGATGAGTTATCATCATCATCTGTATTGAATTTGATGAGCTTTTTCTCTCTCTTATCTACCTTTTCAACCACATAGTTAATTAAATCGCCCATGTTACGGATTCCTTTTTTATTCGTTTCAACGGCTTGTTCAGGAGCATCATCGTCAGCTAAATTTCCCAAGTTAGCCATCATTGTTCCGTTGTTATTGTCCGATGCTGTATTCACCACAGGAACCACGTTTGCGGTATTGGTTACATCTAACGCTTTAACTTCAGCTCGTTTAATAGGTAGATGCTCGTTTGAAGTAGATGGTTGCACCGAGGCAATAATATTTTTTTGTTCGTCTACCAATTGAGCTACAGCCTCTGCAGGCACTTCCCTTACGGCAAGGTTACGGCTAGCCACTCTATGTACGGTAGGCGTAGCAGCAGGCGCCGTATTTGCGCTAGCTACAGCAGAAACGGATTGCTCTACCACTGGTTGTACTGCCGCAACCTCTGTAGTTGAACCTTGCAGATAAATCTTTTCTCCGCTTTGCGTAAACATCATTACCGATGCCACTACGGCTACACTGGCAGCAGCCACCCACATCAATGGGAACTTACGTTTCGGCTTAGTAGCCAGCTGCCCCTCAATATTGGCCCATAAATTTGTCGAAGGTTCAACCTCCGCATTCATAAATTTGTCTCTAAACAAATTATCAAAATCATTATCCGGCATGTGTTGCATAACCAAAGCCCTCCAATTTTAAAATTTCCTGTTGTAAAATCGCCCTAGCTCTCGAAAGCTGCGATTTGCTTGCCCCTTCAGTAATTCCTAAGGTTTCGGCAATTTCTTTGTGTGAGTATCCCTCAATCACGTACATGTTAAATACCATTCGGTAGCCATCGGCTAATTTCTGTATCACTTTCATCAAATCCTGCATCCCTAAGCTACTAAAATCAAAACCGTTCGACGGTTGTTCATAAGCATCCTCAATAGGTACCACATTTAACGAACGTAAATTCTTCCGGTAACTTTCTATAGCGGTATTCACCATAATGCGGCGTATCCATCCCTCAAAAGAACCTTCACCTTTAAACTCCTTCACCTTTTGAAAAATCTTTACATACCCCATCTGCAATACGTCCTCGGCCTCCATCCTGTCTTTAGCATAGCGCATACAAACCGCCAACATTTTCGACGCAGTTTGCCTGTAGAGCATTTCCTGCATCTGCCTGTTGCCGGCCTTACAGCCTTCCATCAGTTCATCTAGCGTATATATTTTAGCCACCTTCATTTGTTCGCTTGCTAAAGGGTAGATGTAGGTTTCTGCCCAAAGGTTGCAAGCACGTTAAAAAATATTTTTTTTTCTAGGAGAGATGTGGCTACACAACTATTGAGAGTAGCACTTTTTTGTTTTTCGAAAAGCAAAAATAGTAGTTCTTTGGTGATTTCAGTCCCGCTTTCGCTACAATCTTTTTGTTTGCTCTGTTGTTAACCCTTGTCATGCTGAGTTTATCGAAACATTTATTAGCAGCCAATCCTTCGACAACTCGTCCCGATTACTCGGGAAGCTCAGGATGACACCAACAAAAAGGATTTCCGCACAATCGGGTTTAGGGAACATAGTCCGTAAGTCGAAAAGTCTGCAAGATAACTTTCGGTCTACTCAGACTTCCCGACTTGAGGTTTTCTCGCCCCTAGACGGTTTCATTTCCATTCTACTTTTAGCTAACTTTAAGTAAATCAAAAACTAAGAACTGAACTAATGAAAATTGTAAAACTAATTTTATGCGTGCTATTTGGACTGATGTTCATGAACGCGGGGCTCGACAAGTTTTTCCATTACATGCCCGTACCAAAAATGGAAGGTGAAATTTTAGCCGTAGGCATGGCAATAGGCACCATAAAATGGCTCTTACCTTTAGTGGCTACTATTGAATTATTGGGAGGCCTATTATTTGCCATCCCCAAAACGCGTGCACTGGGAGCCATTGTCATTTTACCTGTAATGGTCGGTATTGTTTTACACAATGCTACCTACATGCCCGAAGGCTTGGCCATTGCCGGCCCAATGCTATTGATCAACCTTTGGATCATTTTTGACAATTGGGGCAAATACAAACCAATGGTAAGCTAATTGAAGTACAATATAAGGCCTACTAGATCGAAAGATTTCTCCGCTACACGTTGTTTCGGTCGAAATGACGTGCTATCTTAAGACTTACAAAGTTTTTATATGCAAAATCTCAAAACAGACTTACGAAGTTTCAAAAACTTCGTAAGTCTGTAAAAACGCTATCTACTCAATATTAACGGGTCTGTTCTTCGGATACTTCACTTGATATTTCAGGTCTAGCTTTTTCTGTTCATTCGGCTGCAACAAAAACTGCCAAATCAACTTACCAGTAACCTCATCCAATTTCGCTTTCGAAAGCTCTTGTTTCTCTACACTAATGTCGCTATTGGTGGCTACTGGAATTTGGTCTTCTATTGTTAAGTTAATGGCTTGGCTTTTTCTGTTCTTCACCTCAATTACAAAATGCCTGCTATCCTTTTGCGATGAACCAATAAACTGTCTTTCTGTATAACCTTTCTGCTTTTCACGCTTTACCGATACATTTTTATCTACCCCTAAAGATATCGTCAGTGTATCTGCTTGCTGCACATCTAACAAGGTTTTGCCCAAATAAGTGCCCTCAAAGAAAATATTAGCCTCACCACTAATCAAATTAACATCATTAAAGTCGGTGATTTTAGCCGTTAAAAAAGCATCAGCAGACACTTTTGGAACAGCGTAATATTCGTATGCCGCTTTAAAGTCGTAGTTACCAATATCTACCGCTGCCTGTTTGCCATCGCTCAAAATAGTATAGGGCATTTTAATTTCGAAGCTAACATTGGTTTGCTTTTCAACGCTGGCCACTTCCAATGGCACAGAAGAAATTGAACTTACGCCCCTAATCATTACTTTAGCCGAAGCGCCAGCAGAACCATTAGTTGTTTTTTCCCTACTGCCATACCCTGTTACCACCACTTCCTGCAAAAGCTTGGTATCGGGCCTCAATCTCACATTTAACTGTCCATAAGAAGCCGTCAACTCCTGCGGGTCATAGCCGATATAAGAAAATTCTAATCTATTTGCACCAACAGGCATTTGTATCGAATAATTTCCATCTGGATCGGTTACGGTACCTACCGATGAATTTTTAACCCTTATCGAAACGCCTGGCAAGGCTGAGTTATCCGTATCGTCTACCACTTTACCTTTAACCAAATTTGAAGTAGCTGCTGTTGGATTAAAAAACGAATATCCAGCACTTAAATAACCCAATGAATAGGTTGGTAATTTTGGCTTTTCATTATTGTTAGATGGGTTTCCAGACGACAAAGTTAGTTTTACATTTCTCCAGTCTTCGCCCGAGTTTTGGCTCACATTGGCCTTATAAACCAATTGTATTGGGCTGGCCACATCAATGGCCCTAATATCATAACTCGGATACCAACTGGCATTTTTTACTAGGTAGGTCAGCGTAAATTTACCTTTGGTGGCCGTTTTGGCCGAAACCTTAACCACTACGTCACTGGCGTTGCTAATAGGCTTACCATCTACCTCGGCAATTTGCCTGTTTAATTTGTTGAGCTGCTCCTGTAGCTGATTGATTTCCTTTTCTATCAAAATTTGCTTGGCCTTCGCTTCGCTTAAACGTTGTTTCTGAAAATCCAGCGCCGCTTTAAGCTTCACCAAATCATAATTTACATTTGGTCCCATAACCGTTTGGTTTTTCATTAACATTTCTTCTTCAGATTTATAAACGGCAATTTCATTTCTCAGTGCAATTA
>NZ_JAELTX010000199.1 GCF_016429065.1 Pedobacter sp. ASV17 | reverse complement strand
ATGCAAAGCTATGCTATTTTGCGACGCAGCTATTAAACGATTCGGAAGCTGCCAATGATGTGGTACAAGAAATATTTATGACATTTTGGAACCTTAATGAAGAGGAAAGGAATGGCATTGGTTCTGTAAACGGATTTTTATATCAAAGTGTTAAAAATGCCTGTTTAAACCGTTTGCGTAGGCAAAAGTTAGAACATTCTTACCTTAACAAACAGGATGTTGAACCCGTAGAAGATGCAGTAGCACTCAATCTGATGATTAAATCAGAAGTGATTGCCGAGATTAATAAAGTGTTGGAAACGCTACCCGCTAACTGTCAGCAGGTATTTAGGATGGGTTACTTGGAAGGTCTCAAAAATCATGAGATTGCAGATACCTTGGGTATTAGTATTAATACTGTTAAAACCCAGAAAAAACGTGGACTTCAATTATTAAAAGTGAGGCTAAATCCAGATTTTTTTGCCATCGCCGCATTGTTTCTGTTGAAATAATGAATTTTTTTTAAAAAAAATCTCAAGCGCTTTCACCCCTTTTTCTTTTTCATGTTTCTATAGGGTATATGAAACCTCTTAGAAATTTTGAATACTTATCATCACTGATCCTAAAATATCTGAAAAATGAAATTACAGATAAGGAACAGCAGATCCTTAATGAATGGCTGGAAGAAAGCCCCGATAATAAATCGCTCTTAGAATCCTTTCGACAAACGGCTAATGTAGAACAAGATATCGATCAATTAAGAAGTGTAGATGTTAACGCTCAATGGGAACGGTTTAATGCCAATATCGGCCATGACCAACCTAAGAAACTGCGTTTAGCCAAATGGTGGCCTCGTGTAGCCGCGGTTTTGTTAGTTGCCTCTTCAATCACAGCTTATTTCTACTATGCCAAGCATCAATCGGTTAGTTCAGAAGCAGTTTTGGCTTATGATATAAATCCGGGAAGCGAAAGAGCTATTTTACAACTTGCCGACGGTGCAGTGGTCAATTTGGGCCGCTACCAAAAACATTCAGACCATGATCAGGCCCAAGGTTTTGACGTAAAAGAAGGGACATTATATTTTACTGCAAATCATACCAAGAGCGGTCAAACCAGTCATCATGCCCTGCGTACACCAAGAGCCGGTGAATACAAGGTGGTATTGCCCGATGGGACAAAGGTTTGGTTAAACGCCTCCTCTTATTTGAGTTTTCCTCAAAATTTTGACGGTAACGAACGTAGGGTTCAATTAAAAGGAGAAGCCTATTTTGAAGTAGCCCATCAACCCTCAAAACCTTTTATTGTAAGCTTTAATGATACCGAAGTAAAGGTATTGGGAACGCATTTCAATATCAACACTTATGGCAATACCAGCAAAACCACTTTGTTAGAAGGTTCGGTGAGCATTAGCGAAGCTGGGCATCAAACCTTATTGAAACCTGGGCAGGAAGCTTTGATTGAACAGGGCGAAATTGAAGTGCAGAAAACAGAAGTATATAAGTCCATTGCCTGGAAAGAAGGTGTTTTCTATTTCAAAGAAGACAATATCAAAGAAATTTTTGATCAGATATCACGATGGTACGACGTAGAGATTGTGTATCAAGGCAAACCGAGTCAACAGGCCATTACCGGAAATATCCGCCGACAAGCTACTCTTAACCAAGTGCTAGAAATGCTTGGCGCCTTAACCAATGCAAAATTTAACCTAACAGATAGAATAGTAACCGTAAACTTTAACCCTTAAATATGATGTAAACGTACAAAGCAAACAAAACAGCCATCATAAAAAAATCCGAAAGCACGCCAATGCTTCCGGACAAAAAAGTATGGTTGTTGTCAAATTGATGAGTGTCTAATCCAATCAAATTTAAAAACCAATACATACAAAAATATGAAACAATTTCTTCTCGGCAAGCAGTCGGGAACAAGCAAACTATTTAATAGAAAAATACTATTAATGATGAAACTAACCGTATACCTCATTGTACTCGCTTCATTTGGTGTAAAAGCTTCGGGCTATGCCCAGAAAGTAAGCATCAGCGCCCGAAACCAGCGCTTGGAGCAGGTATGGGAAAGTATTAAAAACCAAACTGGCTATTTCCTTTTATATGATGCTAAACAAGCTGATCAAAAAGGAACGATTAACCTTGACGTAAAAAATGAAGACCTTAAGGACGTTTTAGCCCAAATCAGCAAACAACTGAACCTGAACTACAAAATTATTGACAAAACAGTCATTCTAACCGAGCCAAAATCAAGCAATTTGCAAGAGGAAATTACGGTTAGGGGCGTGGTGAGGTCATATGAAGGAGTAGGTAGAGAGCCGCAGGCATTGCCAGGGGCAGTAGTGCGTGTAAAAGGATCTGATAGAGCCGTTAATACAGGTGCTAATGGTGGTTATACCATTAAAGTCCCTTCAAACGGAACATTAGTTTTTTCGGTAATAGGTTATGGTACCGAGGAAATTGCTGTAGCAGGTAAAACCAGTATCGATATGGTTTTAAAGGAAACCGCTAGTAACCTACAGGAAGTAATTGTTACAGCCTACGGTACTAAAGAAACCAAAGAAAGTCAAGTGGGTAGCGCAATGCAGCTTACGAGGAAGGACTTAGATATGAGGCCTTTAAATAGGATTGATCAGTTGTTGGACGGTGTGGTTCCAGGAGTAATGGTAGAAATGCAGGACCAGACAACTTCAAGTGCCCGTCCTAGGTTTCAAACAAGAATACGAGGTGAAGGTTCATTTCAAGCATCTGGAGATCCGCTTTGGGTAATTGATGGAGTACCAATGTATACTGGCGACGAAACGAATATGATACCGGGAGCAAATACCAGTATCAGTCCATTGACTTACATTAACCCAAATGATATTGAGACAATTACCATTCTTAAAGATGCCACTGCTACGTCTATTTATGGAGCAAATGGCTCTAACGGCGTAGTGTTAATTACCACAAAGAAAGGTATTGCTGGTCAAAATAATATTAATTACTCGTTTAGGACAGGAGTAAATCTGTTAAATAATAATCGTTTTCAGGTATTGTCTGCAAGTGAATATCGTGAGCTATTAGCTGAATCATTTGCAAATTCTAGCCTTAGTACGAATCCGGTAATTGATTTGGGAAATAATACGGATTGGTATGATGTTTATTTCAGAAACGGGATCACTACACAGCACGATTTATCTTTTAGAGGTGGAACTGAGAAAACAAAATATTACATCTCTGGCGCTTACTTCAACGAAAAGCCGATCATGATCAACAATCAGACACAGCGTTTTTCTACTAGGATAAATATTGACCAAAATATCAATAAATCTATCGATCTTTTCTTTAAAATGGGAGCTTCCTATGTGATTAACAATATGTTTAATGCTGGAGATACCTATTATACCAACAGGCCAATAGATAGCCCTTTTAACCCAGATGGGTCTTACGTTAAGCAGTTTTATAACAAATTAGCAGAAGCCAAACTTAATGATGATGACCAGAAAACAATGGCCATGTATGCCAATGTTGGTGGTTCTGTTAAAATTACCGATTGGTTGAAATATACCACCATCAACGGAATAGATTATACTTCTCTTAGCGAAAGTAGTTACGAATCTATGCTTACCTATGTAGGCGGTTTAGATGGGGGCGACGCTAGCAAAGGACAAAGCACTAACCTAAAATGGAACTCGCAGCATAGGTTAAATTTTGATAAGACCATTGATAAACATAGTATTAGTGGCTTATTGGGAGCAGAAGCGGCGGAAAGCGGTAGGCGATCAGCAACAGCTTATGGTTGGGGATTTGCAAATGATAAAATTAGAGAAGTAACCTACGCAAAAACCAGATACGGTAACAGTTCAGCAACTGAACAAAGCGAACTTTCATATTATGGCCAATTGAGCTATTCATTCGATAGGAAATATAATGTGGTGGCCAGTTTCAGGAGAGATGCTAATTCTGATTTTGGTTCTGATGTAAGATGGGCGACTTTTAAATCTATTGGTGCCTCATGGAATATTAGCAACGAGGATTTTTGGAAGATTAAGCAGATAGATTTTGCTAAAATTAAGTTGAGCTACGGTACCAATGGAAATTCTAGGATTGGAGCATACAAATCTAAAGGTATATACAGCTTTGACGTAACGAAAAATATCTACAACGAAATGTTGGGTGCTACCA